>JAGDDM010000172.1 GCA_017958015.1 Abditibacteriota bacterium
CTGATACGCCAGCTGGTGCTGCGGGACCTGAAGGTACGGTACAAAAACTCCGTGCTGGGATTTTTCTGGTCCCTGGCCAACCCCCTTGTGCTCGTTGCCACCATGACGGTGGTGATGAAGATAATCATGCGTATCGACATTCCCAACTACTCGGCGTATCTGCTTGTGGGCTATCTGCCTTGGATATTCTTCCAGATGACGCTTCTGGACTCCAGCCAGGTTGTCCTCGCCCACCGGGACGTGCTGAAAAAAATATACTTCCCCCGGGAAGTACTGCCCATATCGACGGTTATCGCGAACCTGATTCATTTCTGCTTGGCGCTTTCGGTTTTCTTCGCCTATATCATCATCTACATTCACTTTTGCCTAAAAGGAAGCGGCATCCTCCTCACCACGCTGTGGCTGCCGGTGCTCATCGCCATACAGCTCATGCTGGTGACGGGACTGTCTCTCTTTATATCCTGTCTGAACGTGTTCTACGAGGACACCAAGTACATCGTGTCGGTGCTTCTGAACGTCATGTTCTACCTCACCCCGGTTATGTACGTGTCGGAGCTGGTGTACATGCGTCTGCCGGAAAGAACGAGAGATCTGCTCTACAACCTCTACATGCTCATGCCCATGAACTCCCTCACGGAGGCATACCGCAAGACGCTGCTGCCGGCATTCACCACCCCCCAGATAGACAGCCTGCCCCTTAACCCGTGGCACCTCGTCGCGGCGGCGGTGATATCTTTCTTCATCATGGTTGGCGGCTACGCCTACTTCAACGCTCACAAGCATATTTTCGCGGAGAGAATGTAATGGAAGCCGTAAAACTCGAACACGTAACGAAAACATTCCGCCTGCTCTCCGACGCGCCCTCCTCGCTGAAGTCGGCACTCTTGTTTTTCCGCCGCTCAAAGCCCCGGACATTCACCGCTCTCAGCGACATCAACCTGACGGTGGAAAAAGGCGAGGCGGTGGCGGTTATCGGCGGCAACGGCTCCGGCAAGTCCACCACCCTGGGACTCATCGGAAAAATATACCTGCCCACAAGCGGCACCGTCACCACCGACGGCAGAATATGTACCATGCTGGATTTGGGCGCCGGCTTCCACCCGGAGCTGACGGGACGGGAGAACATCTACTTCAACGGCTCCATTATGGGCCTCACCCGAAGCGAGATTGAGGAGCGCATCGGGGACATAATCGACTTTTCGGAGCTGGGAGAGTTCATCGACTCGCCCATAAAGACATATTCCGCGGGAATGAAAATGCGCCTGGGATTTTCCATCGCCACCCGCAGCGAGCCGGACATTCTGCTTATCGACGAAGTCCTCGCCGTGGGCGACGCGGCCTTCCAGCGGAAGTGCTTCGACCTCATAACGGATTTCAAAAACAGGGGGAGAACTATCATCTTCGTCACCCACGACCTTGAGGCGGCTTTGCGGGTCGCGGACAGAACCGTGCGCATAGGCGGCGGCAAAATTTTGGCGGACGGAGACTCAAAGGAGATAATAAAGGAGTACTTAAATGAAAATCATGCTGATTAACGGGCCCAATTTGAACCTGTTGGGCGTGAGAGAGCCGGGAGTGTACGGCACGGAGACTCTCAACACCGTAATCGAGAAATGTCAGGCCCTTTGCGAAGAGCTGGGGGCGGAACTCGTGGGCGTTCAAAGCAACAGCGAGGGGGAAATAATCGACGCTATTCACGGCGCCATGGGCGTCTGCGACGGCATAGTCATTAATCCCGGCGCCTACACCCATTACAGTTACGCCATCAGAGACGCCGTCGCGGCGGTAAAACTGCCCTGCGTGGAGACACATCTGTCCAACATTCACAATCGGGAAGAGTTTCGCCACACCTCGGTGATTGCCCCGGTTTGCGTCGGCCAGATTTGCGGTTTCGGCGGCGACAGCTACCTTCTTGCCATCCGGGCCCTTGCGGATGTCATCAATCGTAAATAATTTTATACACACCCACACCGTTCACCGGCGGGTATTCCTCAACGATAACGCCCTTTTCGGCGGCTTCGTAAACGTATTTCGCCATGCCCTCGGCATCTTCCGCCTTGGGGTAGAAGTTGAAATTAATCGACAGGTGTGTCACACCCTCCCTTTTCCAAAGCTCTTTGAGCCGGGCAAGGGAGGTTATTTTTTCGTCGAAAACACGGTTGTGCCCCGGGTCGGCCCACACATAGTCGCGATCTATGAAAAAGCCCCGTGTGTCGCCGCAGAGGGCTGTTTTTGAGCCTTTTGGGAGAGCGTTGTTTACATATCTGTCCGCTGAGTAGCGGTCAATGTTTTCCATGAGGTAATCCGTCTCGGGCATCTTCCCTGTGAGGAGCTCAAAACCCACTGTCATAAGCCCCGACAGCGTCAGCAGAGAAAAGGCGGCGGTGGCGGCGAAAACGGTAAGGCAGACGAATTTCGGAAGTTTGGTTGAGGAACCGGCAACGGCCGCGCCGATTATAACCGCGCCCGCGCAGAGAGCGGGAAGCAGATATCTGCTCTGCTGAGTGAGAGCGTACCAGGCGATGAGATTTACGAGGAAAAACACCGCCGTTCCGGTGAAGTTTTTGTCTCTGTATTTGCCCAGGAAAAGCGTGAGAACCGCAATAAGCATAATCGGACCCACATAGAATCCGGGGCGGTCGTAAAAAGCGGCGGAGTTGACGGTGAGGTCGTAGGGCAATCTGAAGAAATATAAGAGCCCGTGTCCCACTCCGAACTTGGCCTGCAAAGCGGAGTAGTTGGCAGCGAGATCGGCGGTCCAGCCTCTTCCGCCGAAAAGACCGTAAAAGAAGGGATAAACCGGATTCCCGGTGAGGATTAGGGATTTGATGTACCAGCCGCCGCAAACAACGAAAGCGGCGAGAGCGCACAAAAAACCGTCTTTGAAGCGGTTTTCTTTGCCGGCGGCGAGAATCCAAACAAACATGAGAAGAGGCACGAGAAGCCCGGTGTACTTGCAACCGGCGGCAAGACCGCACATGACGCCGCACATGACAGCGTCGCTCCGCTTGCCGCGTTGTGTGTATGCGAGAACGAAGTAGAGAGCGAGAACCGTGTATAGGGAGGCGGCGGTGTCAATGTAGGCGGTGGTCGCTTCCCAGGCAAAAATAGGTATGGAGCAGGCGGCGAGAAGGCCAACAGTGAAAGCGCCGTTGCCGAAGAATCTGCGGGCGGTAATCCCCACGGCGAAAACGGCGAGAACGAAGAAGATAAATCCGTGGAGTTTGGCGCCGAGAACGGTTCCGGCGGCCAATCCCGGCAAGGACAACATCTCCGCCCCCATGGGGAAGTTCGAGTGGCTCATAAAGGGAATACAGTAAAACCCGCCGTGGGCGAGAAACAGTTTCGGCACGGAAAGGTGGTAAGCCAAGGAGTCCCAATCCGCCATGGTGACGGGCACAAGAGCGGCGAGAAAAACAGCGAGGAAATAAAGGCCGAGGAAAATAAAGCCGAGGGGGATTTTCGGCAGCCGTTTCGGAAAGCCGTACTTAACGATACCGAACAGGGCCGCGATAACCGCCAAACCCAAGCCGACAAAAAACGAAACGCCGAGGGCACAGCAGACAAAGTACAAAAGAGACACAAATCCCATGCCCGCGGCGGTGAAGACGACGAGTCTGTCGAGAGCGCCCGGCAGCGCAAGCCGACCGCAAAGCAGCCGTCCGGAAAAACAATAAATCGCCGCCAAGGCGGCTGTAATAAGCAAACCGATTATCATTTCGTTTCCTTAAGGGGAATCAGCTCCGTGGAGGCGATGAGATTCGGCGAGTCCGTGTCAATCACGGTTTTCCGCAAAAACTTGCCGTGGCAGTCGGAATGAAGGATATAGGTGCCGCTCACAAACTCCGGCTCGGGGGTGACGGTGTGGGTGTGGCCGCCGAAGATGATGTCGATATCCGTTTTCTTCGCCAGCTCCCTGTCCTTGCCGATGCCGATGTGCGTGAGAGCGATGAGCAAGTCGCAATCCGCCCTGAGCTTCGGCACAATTTCCTCCGCCGCCGGTATGGGCTTCTCGAAGTAGTAAGACGCCAACTTCTCCACGAACATTTCCTCCGTGACGCAGGGCACGGTGAAACCCACTACGGTGATTTTCACACCCTCCCGCTCGAAGGACACGTAGGGCACGCTCTCCGGCACGATGTCGCCCTTGGCCCGGAGATTGGCGGACAAAATGGGAAAATCGGCGCAGGATATCTTGCTGTCCATGCCTATTTTCAGCAGGTGGTATTCCCGATTCCCCACGCACATGGCGTCGTAGGGCACGGCGCTCATGTCCTTCAGGATGGGCTCGCCGCCGATACGCCAGTAAATGTTGCCGGACCAAATCGCGTCGCCGCTGTCGAAAAGGAGCGCGCCCGGCACGGAAGCCTTAACGCGCCCCACTCTTTCGAAATCGGCGGTTTTAAGTTTGTTGTGTATATCCGATGTGTGGAAAACAGTGATTTGAGCCATCAGTTCACACCGGGGCCTTCGGATTTCGCTGCCTGCTCACGCTCAAGCATGGCCAGGAAACTCTCCACGGCCTCGTCCCATCGTCCCTGAGTTTTCAGGATAAGCTCAATCACTTCCCGAACGGCGCCCTTTGAGCCGGGAGTTTCGGTGATGTAATCGGCCAGAGCCTTCACTTCCGGCACGGCGTTTGCCACGGCCACGGCGAACCCGCAGGTCTTAAGCGCGGGAATATCGTTGATATCGTCCCCCACAAAGGCAATCTCATCGGTTGTTATACCGTGCTTTTCGGCGATTTCCCTTATTGTTACGGCTTTGAAACGGCTGCCCTGATAGACTTCCGTGAGTCCCAAAGACTGCGCCCGCTTCGTCACGCTGTCGCTTATGTTGCCGGTGACCCATGCGATGGCGAGCCCCGCGTTCATGGCGAGGCGTATTCCCAGACCGTCGTAGACGTTGAAAAGCTTAATCTGACTCTCGCCGTGGAACACCAGCGTCCCGTCGGTGAGGGTACCGTCGATGTCCATGGCCAAAACTTTAATCTTTTCGAGCTTTTCCCGCATTACATTATACCCGCGGCAGCCAAATCCTTCAGCATAAGCATACCCACGGGCTTGCCGTCCACGATAACCGGCATCTCGCCGATTTTCTTCTTGGGGTCATGCATAATCCGCAGCCCCTCGGTGGCCAACTTATCGGGAGTGATGGTGCTGGGATCGGTGCTCATAATCTCGTAGGCTTTCCGGGAGAGCGCGCCTTCGTCCTCAAGGAGCTTGCGCCGCACATCGCCGTCGGTGATAATGCCCACAAGGTAGCCCTTTTCGTCCACGATGCAGGAAGCGCCGGCGCCGGCCTTGGTGATAGAGAACAAAACATCCCGCAGCACCGTGTCCTTACCGCAGATGCTCATAGAGGAGCCTTTGCGCATAACGTCTCTGACATGCATAAGCAGTTTGCGTCCCAGGGCGCCGCCGGGATGGAACATAGCGTAGTCTTTGCTTGTGAAGTGCCGGGCCTCCATAACGGCGAGAGCAAGGGCGTCGCCGAAAGCCAGGGCCACGGTGGTGGACGTGGTGGGAGCCAAACCCAGCGGGCAGGCCTCTTTTTCGATGTTGCAGTTGAGAATCACATCGGCGTAGGAACCCAAGGTGGACTCGGGCCTCCCCACAAGAGCGATGAGCTTGGCGCCTATGCGGGCGATGGCGGGCAGAATGTGCACTATCTCCGCCGACTCGCCGGAGTTGGAAAGAGCCAACACAATGTCGTTGCGGGTAACCATGCCCAAATCGCCGTGAATACCCTCCGCCGGGTGCAAAAACAACGACGGGGTTCCGGTGGAGGAAAAGGTTCCGGCGATTTTCTTGCCCACGGCGCCGGACTTGCCCATTCCGGTAACCACAAGTCTGCCCTTGCAGCTCAGAATGAGTTCACATGCCTCTATGAAGGAATCGTCGATACGGTCCCGAAGGGCGAGAACAGCGTTGCCTTCGAGGGTTATGGTCTCAATCGCCCTCTCTTTCGCCGTTTGCGTTTGTTTGTTTGTCATCTTCATTCAACAGTCACCGTTTTGGCCAGGTTCCGCGGCTGATCGATTGCGGGACCGCGGTTTTTGGCCACTTGATAAGCCATAAGCTGAAGGGGAATCGCCACCAATACCGGCGAGAACACCTCAAGGGTTTCGGGAATGTAAATCACCTTGTCGGCGTAGGACTCAATCAGCTCGTCGCCGTTTGTGGCGATGGCGATAACCTCCCCCGCTCTGGCTTTAACTTCCCGAATGTTGCTCAGCATTTTATCGTATGTCTTCGATTTCACGCACATGGCTATGGTGGCGAAGGTGGGATCTATCATGGCGATGGGGCCGTGCTTCATCTCACCCGCCGCGTAGCCCTCGGCGTGCATATAAGAAATCTCTTTAATCTTAAGGGCGCCCTCCAAGGCGGAAGCGAGGTTGATGCCCCGGGCCATATAGAGGAAACCGTTGAAACAATAATATCTGTTCGCCGCTTCCCGCACCGCTTTGTAGTCGTTAAGGATAATCTCCGCCTTTTCCGGCAAATCCCAAAGCTCCTCGCAGTACTTCTTCGCGTCCTCCGGCGCCACCGTACCCCTGATTCGGGCGATATACAGCGCCAGCATATAGAGCACCATGAGCTGTGTGGTATAAGCCTTGGTACTTGCCACGGCTATCTCCGGACCGGCGTAGGTGTAGAGAACGCCGTCCGCTTCCCGCGCCGCCATGGAACCCACAACGTTGGTGATTGAAACCACCTTGGCGCCGTTTTCTTTCGCCTCCCGAAGTCCCACAATCGTATCGAGCGTCTCGCCTGACTGGCTGATAACCACCGCCAGCGTCCGCTCGTCGATAAGGGGCTCCCGATAGCGAAGCTCGGAGGCGAAATCTATATCCACATGGATTTTGCAAAGGGACTCTATGGCGTATTTCGCCGCCATGGAAGCGTGGTACGCGGTGCCGCAGGCAATCATGCGGATTCTGTCCACGGATTTTATGTACTCATCGCTGAGATTAAGACCCGGCAGTTCCACATTACCGCTGTCGGGTGAGAGTCTGCCCCGCATGGTTTCCCGAAGCGCTCTGGGCTGCTCGTGTATCTCCTTGAGCATAAAATGCTCGTAGCCGCCCCGTTCCGCCATGGAGGCGTCCCACTCTATCTTGTGGACTTCCTTGCGGATAGGATTGCCGTCGAAGTCCGTCACCGAATAGGAGTCGGCGGTAACGGTCACCGCGGTATCGTCGTCGATATAAACAGCGTCCCGTGTGTAGGAAAGGAAAGAACCGACATCCGAACTCAGGAAGTTCTCGCCCTTTCCCAGTCCCACAACCAGAGGCGAATAGCGCCGGGCCGCCACGATTCTGTCCGGTTCGCCGTTGCATATCACAACGAGAGCGAAAGAGCCCTGAAGCATCTTCGCCGCCCGGCAGACGGCTTCGGAAATATTGCCGTCGTAAAACTTTTCGATAAGGTGGGCGGCCACTTCCGTGTCGGTCTCGGAGACAAACGTGTGACCTTCCGCCGTTAGAGCTTCCTTCAGCTCCATGTAATTCTCGATAATACCGTTGTGCACCACCGTGATGTTGCCGGCGCAGTCGGTATGGGGGTGCGAGTTGGCGTCGGAAGGTCCGCCGTGTGTCGCCCAGCGGGTGTGGCCGATGCCCAAACTTCCCCTCGGAATGTCGTTCCGGATAGCGTCCTCAAGAGCGCGCAATTTGCCCATACACTTGCGAACGTCAGTCTTGCCGGAGTTCATAACCGCGACTCCGGCAGAGTCATAACCTCTGTACTCGAGTTTTCCCAATCCCTCAATCAAGATGGGGCAAGCCTCACGCTTGCCGATGTAACCTATGATTCCGCACATGGTCAGCTCCTTGTAAGGGTTTCTTGATTATATTATACCACAATACGAGCCGGGGTGTGAAATAATTCCCCGCAAAAATATTTTTAACCTTTTTCCCCCAAACCCGTTGACTAACGGCCCGTTTTCCGGTATTATATTTAAGTCGAATTTAATTTCGACGCCGCGTAACGCGGAGTGGTGTCCGAGCCGGACTACGGAGCGGACACCGGAAATGCCGTAATGGGGTAACTCATTCGCATTCTCGAATCTCCGCGAACGGTATCCGAAACCGTTTAATAAATGTTCGGAGTAACACACGGAGTGGTGTCCGAGCTGGCCGAAGGAGCAGCACTGGAAATGCTGTAATGGGGTAACTCATTCGTGGGTTCGAATCCCACCCACTCCGCCATTTTTATTTGATGCTTTCCGAATCCGATGCGGAAGGCTTTTTCGATATTGCCGAGTGACCGAAGGAGCAGACACCGGAAAGTGCCGTAACGGAGTAACTCATTCGTGGGTTCGAATCCCACCCACTCCGCCATGCAAAAAACAGAGGTTCTTGCGAAGCAAGGCCTCTTTTTTTGCAACGATATTCGGTTCGTAAGAAGCGAATATCACATCACATTTCGCTTGCGAAATACATCACACGGCGAAGCCGTACATCACATCGCGAAGCGATACATCACTCGTTTTAATCGTCTTTTTTGTTACAAACACATCATGAAATATATTCATCATTACGAATCGCCGCTGGGCGGGATCACCATGGCGTCGGAAGGCAAAGCTCTTACCGGTCTGTGGTTCGACGGACAAAAATACTTCGGTGACGGTCTCTGTAAAAATCCGCAGGAAAAATCCCTGCCGATTTTCGCCGAAACGGATAGGTGGCTCCGCATCTACTTCGGCGGAAAGATACCGGATTTCACGCCTCCGCTCGCCATAACCGCCAACCCCTTCCGAAAATCCGTTTATGACATTTTGCTGACCATACCCTACGGACAGACAATGACCTACGGTGAAATCGCGAAGATAATCGCCGGACAAAGAGGAACGGTGCGCATGTCGGCTCAAGCGGTGGGCGGCGCCGTATCCCGCAACCCCGTATCGATAATCGTTCCCTGCCACAGAGTAATCGGCGCGAAAGGCGGCCTCACCGGCTACGCAGGCGGAACGGAACGAAAAGCCGAACTTCTTAAAATCGAAGGTATGGCGTGATCGGCCTATCCCGAAACACGCGAGCCCCGAAGCGGGGTTCGTTTTTTATCGAAAAGCCGAAATTCTCTTGCGAAAGACTCTTATTTGGAATATAATGTATATAGAACTTTTTAGGAGAAACCAATGAAAAAAATCTTCATTCTGATACTCTTCCTGGCCGCCGCGTCCGGTCTCGGCGCCTCCGCCATCATTCCCGCGGAATCCGGCGATCCGGCCTTCCGCGACGAACTGGTGTCCCGGCTCAAAGCGAAGAAACTGAATCCGAAAATCTTCCCCTACAAAGACCTCCCCGCTCTCCTCGAGACAGCAAAAGACGATATACTCATTATCCCCGACTCCGCCCGCTTCCCCGCGGAATCCCTGGCGAAGATCGAGGACTTCGTAAACAACGGCAACTCCATTCTCACAATCTCCGGCTTCCCCTTTTCGCAGCCCCTCATCAAGTCCGATGCCGGTTACGACACCAGAGATGAACTCATCCGAAAGACCCTTAAGATGAACTCCGAACCACTCTGCTCTTTCACCGCCGAGGACGCCAAGCTCTACAAAGCCGCCAGCTCAAGCAAAAACACGAAGCAGATACGCGTAACCGAGCCCTCAGGCTGTCCCGACTTCGACAAGGCTTTCCACCTTACAATTAAAGACATCCTCGTCTACGAGACCTGCGGCTGCGCCCAAATGCGCTACAAGCCCGGCGACGATGATGTTCTCGTTGTGTGGGCAAAGGGCGAGACCTCCGAGGATGAGATGTTCATGGAAGTTGGCGAGGAAGACTCCTCCCGCTGGGTGACGGTGCTGAAACTCTCCCCGGAGTGGAAGCGGTTTGTTCTGTTCCCCTCGGATTTCTCCTATCTGGATTCCCACCACCCGGAAATGTACGACGGACACAAGCGATTCAATCCGTCAAAGATTACATACGTGGCCTACGGCGCCGCCTCCTCCCACAACGTGTTCGACGCGAGTAAGGACCAGAACTATTGGATTTCCGATCTCTGCTCCGGCAAGTGCGCCGCTCCCGCCGTGGATCAAAAGGCGCCGGTTTTGGAGACGATATCTCCTTCCTACAAACTCCACCGCACCGTGGCGAAGGCTCTCATGACCGAGGACGGAAGCAAAACCGAGGCGGATATCCCGGTCACTTCCTCCATTCTCCGGCCCAACGGTCTCGGCTTCGGCGGAATCTACGATTACCGCACCGTACCGGTTATCACTACCTACAACGAATACGGCGGCAAATCCGGTTTCGCCGCCCACATACAGATAAACAACCTGACAAAAAAGCGGGGCTCTTGCTACGGCCACATCGCCTACGACAACGACTACGTGTCCGCCCACAAAAAGGAAATCGCTTCCCTGGCGGCGGATATGGCGGCAAGAATCAAGGCCGGAATCTTCATCGCCAACGGCGGCGTGGAAAAATTCGGCTACGCCGAGGGCGAAAAAATTCTCTCCGGCGCCTATGTAAACAACTTTTCGGCAAAGGACGAAACCGTCACTCTCCGCACGGAGCTGACCGACCCGCACGGCACCCCGGAAGAATACGAAGTGACAACCGTAATTCCCGCGGGGTCGACGAAGAAAGTCGTCACGTCCTTCACCGACGCCGTCTATCCCGGCTACCACCACGTGTACACCACCCTCATCCGAGACGGCAAAATAATCGACCGCAACGACTACGACTTCACCGTAATCGACGATACTCCCCGACCCGCCGAAGAAGCCGTTACCGTTGAAAACGGACGGTTTATGTACAAGGGTAAGCCTTGGTACGCCGTGGGTCTCAACTACTGGCAGGGCAACATCGCCGGCCTGGAGCCGGAGTATTATTTCGGTCTGGCTCTCAACCCTTACAACTACGACCCGGAAGTGGTTGAGCGGGACATGGAGCTTATGGAGCGGATGAAGATGAGCTGTATCAGCGTACAGTACTGCAATCCGGAAGCCGGCCCCGCCCTCATCGACCTTCTGGAGCGGGCAAAAAACCACGATATCAAAGTCCACTTGTATATGGACCATTGCCATCCCCTTTGGGCGGATCCCAGCTTCAGAATGCCCGCCAAAATGATGAAAGCGGCCCATTTGGGCGCCGCCGACGCGGTGTTCGCCTACGACCTGGGTTGGGAAGTTCTTGTGGGGCTCTATCAAGACCGCTCGAAACGGAACGAACAGTGGCAAAACTGGGTAATCGACCGCTACGGCAGCATCGAAAACGCCGTGAGCGACTGGAAATACGACCCCGGAAGAGACGAAAACGGCTTCCTCGACGGCCCCTCCGACGAGCAGGTTGTACAGGACGGAGAGCATAACATCTTCGTGGCCGCTTACAGAAGATTTTGGGACGACGAGATAAGCGCCGGCTACAGAAACGTGAAGAATCATGTCCGTGAGTTCGACAAACTCGCCCTCCTCTGCGCCCGCAGCGGCTACGGCGGCACCGGTCAGATTTACGTGGCCAGATTCATGCCCTTCGACCTGATGAGCGGCATCCGCCATCTGGACATGACTTCCCCGGAAGGTTACGGTCTCGGGGGCACCATCGAGAATTTCATGAAAGGTTCCCTTAACGCCACCTACGGCAGATTCGTGTCGGCGAACAAGCCGGTACTGTGGGCCGAAGCGGGAATAAGCGTCTATCCCTCCATGTCGGAAAAAGCAATGGAAAAACAAGGGAACTATTATGACTGTATGTTGCGTACAGTAAACATGAGCGGCTCCGACGGACTGCTGGGATGGTGGTTCCTGGGCGGCTACAGAGTGGACGAAAAAAGCGACTACGGCGTAACAAACCCCGACGGTACGCCGCGGCTTGCCATGAAGGTTTTCGAAAAAAACGCGGAAATGAATCACGGCCCGCGGCAATTGCCCACGAAACCCGGTAAGCGGTTCCGCTACGACAGAGACGAACACGCCAGCGGATACTCGGATTTCTATATGAACAACTGCGAGGAGTTCTCGAAGATTTTCCTCGCCGGCGAGCTTCCGGAGATTTACACCGACGGCACCGGAACCGATTCCGCCAACACTCCCATGATAGCCGTGGGCAACGTGCCCGCAAACGGAACGAACCCGCCCAAGTATCTTAACGCGGAGTTCGACGAGGTGGAATCGAGCTACAACAACGGCGTACTCACAATCAACGCGGTTGTGGGCAACACCGCCGAGGCGAAGTGGCTGGCGGGAAACAAAACCGGCAGCGTACTTCTGAAAGCGTCGGTTAACGGCAAGAATTATTTTGCCGAAATAAAATCCGACACGCCCTATTTGGGCACCGCTCTGACGGAAACTCTTACCGTTCCCTGTTCGGTGGGCGATATCGTAACCGTAAAAATGACGGCAAAAGACAGAACCGATTTCGGCGAAGTCAAAAGAATAGAGGTAAGATAATGAAAAAATTCACTGTGGGCACATGCATTCGCATGCGCAAGGATCCCGAAGTTGCTTTCGAGCAGACAAAGGAGATGGGCATAAACTCCGTTCAGCTCCTCAGCTGGGACCCCCTGCTCCACACCGATGAGATGGCAGCGAAAGTCAACGACGCCAAAAAGAAATACGACATCGAAATCAGCGCCCTCTGGTGCGGCTGGACCGGTCCCCGAACCTGGAACTTCTATGAGGGTCAGGCAACCTTGGGTCTCGTTCCCCCGGTATTCAGAGACCACCGCTTAGGCGAGCTTATTCTCGGTTCCGAGTTCGCCGAAAAGATTGACGTTACCGACATCGTCACCCACGTGGGATTCATGCCGGAAAACCCCTTCGAGCAGAACTACCGAGACCTTATTACGGTTCTGCGATACTACTGCGAAATCCTGAAAGCCAAGGGTCAGCGATTCCTCTTTGAGGCGGGTCAGGAAACACCGGTCACTCTCCTTCGGGCCATCGAGGACATCGGCACCGGCAACGTGGGCGTAAATCTGGATACCGCCAACGTCATTCTCTACGGTAAAGCCAACCCCGTCGACGCTCTCCGGGTGCTGGGCAAATACGTCTGGCAGATGCACTGCAAAGACGGCGTGTATCCCACCGACGGCAAGAACCTGGGCCTCGAGAAGAAGATAGGCGAGGGCCTCGTGGACTTCCCGAAGATTATTTCCATGCTCCGGGAGCTGGACTATCCGGGCACTCTCACCATAGAGCGGGAAATCGCCCCGGGCGACGAACAGACAAGAGACATTCTGGAAGCCAAAAAGTATTTGGAATCGCTCTGACAAAAGAAGAGGTAATCAATGAAAAAGTTTAACGTGGGTACCTGCGTTTATCTCCGGGAGGACCCGGAAGAGTCTTTCAAAGCCACGAAGGACATGGGAATAAACTCCATTCAGCTTCTCAGCTGGGAGCCCAAGATTCAGACCGACGAAGTGGCGGCAAAGGTAAACGCGGCCAAAGAAAAGTACGATATGGAAATAAGCGCCTTCTGGTGCGGCTGGACCGGTCCCTGTATCTGGAACTTCTATGAAGGCCAGGCCACTCTGGGTCTCGTTCCTCCGGTATTCAGAGACCACCGCCTGAACGAGCTCATTCACGGCTCCGAGTTCGCGGAAAAGATAGGCGTCAACAATATCGTAACCCACGTGGGATTTATGCCGGAAAACCCCTTTGAGCAGAACTACCGGGACCTCATCACCGTTTTGCGCCACTACTGCGAGCTGCTCAAGAGCAAAGGTCAGCGGTTCCTCTTCGAGACCGGTCAGGAAACGCCGGTTACACTGCTCCGAGCCATCGAGGATATCGGTACCGGTAACGTGGGCGTCAATCTGGACACCGCAAATCTTATTCTTTACGGCAAAGCGAACCCCGTCGACGCGGTTCGGGTGCTGGGCAAGTACGTTTGGCAGATGCACTGCAAAGACGGCGTCTACCCCACCGACGGCAAGAACCTGGGGCTCGAGAAGAAAATCGGCGAGGGCCTTGTGGACTTCCCCAAGATTATCTCCATGCTCCGTGAGCTGGATTACCCCGGCACTCTCACCATAGAGCGGGAAATCGCACCCGGCGCCGAGCAGACAAAAGACATCCTGGAAGCCAAGGAATATTTGGAGTCCCTGTGACGAACTTCAGACTGCGATACGAAGAAAGAGAGAGACAAATCCTCTCGCCCCGGGCCGTTCTCGCCTGCGAGTCGAAGGGCAGAGTTGTTCCTGAGCCGCCCTGTCCCATTCGGACGGTGTTTCAGCGGGACAGAGACAGGATTATCCACAGCAAGGCCTTCAGACGGTTGAAGCACAAAACCCAGGTGTTCATCAACCCGGAAGGCGATCACTTCCGCACCCGTCTCACCCATACCCTGGAGGTGGCGCAGATATCGAGAACCGTGGCGAGAGCCCTGTGTCTCAACGAGGACTTGACGGAAACCATCGCTCTGGG
Organism: Abditibacteriota bacterium; assembly: GCA_017958015.1. Lineage (GTDB taxonomy): Bacteria > Armatimonadota > UBA5829 > UBA5829 > UBA5829 > RGIG10368. Next base: position 14,383 of record JAGDDM010000172.1, read on the forward strand.
CCACGATTTGGGGCACACCCCCTTCGGCCACACCGGCGAGAAAGCCCTGACGGAAGCGGGATCGGAATATATTCCGGGCTTCGAGTTCCACCACTACGAGCAGAGTCTGCGGGTGGTTGACATTCTGGAGCACCTGAACCTGACCTACGAGGTGCGGGACGGCATTCTCCGCCACTCCAAGGGTAAGTCCAACATATCCGCCTGCGACGTTCTGCCCACCACTTTGGAGGGGCGCATCGTCCGCATATGCGACAGAGTGGCCTATATCAACCACGATATCGACGACGCCGCGGAAGCGGGAATACTCAATCCCGACGACCTGCCGAAATCCGCCACGGATATTCTGGGAAAAACCCGCAAGGAACGAATAAACCGCATGGTGACGGATATGATAGTCTCCTCGGAGAATGAGGACGATATAAAGGTAAGTCCCGAAATCGCCGCCGCCACCGACGAACTGAAGGATTTTATGTTCTCCAACGTCTACCTCATGACCCCGGAGTTCATTGAAGCCAAGAACATGATTAAGGAGATGTTCCGACAACTTATCGAAAAAGAAGACCCGAGCCTTTCCGTTGAAGAAAAAGTCGTAAGGGTATGCGATTTTATCTCCGGAATGACGGATTCCTATTCGCTTAACTATGCCCGAAAGCTGTCGATATTGACTTAAAGGGAAAATAGTGTTATTATGATAGGGTGTGTAATTTGTAATACCCGCATTTATACCCGAAAGGAGAAATTTCGGTGAAAAAAACCATAAAAACGATTTTGTTGGCGTCCATGCTCGCGGCATGCGCGTCTTTCGGCGTGTTCGGTGACGATATTCTCACCGTTGAGGACGCCGAAGCGGCGCTCATCGCCCGCAAAGCGGATTCCGGCAGCCCCGCGGACTACAAATTCGTGGAAGAAGATCTCATCCAGCTTGATGTTTGGGGCGAACCCCAGCTCACCAGAGCCCAGGTTCAGATTACCCCCGACGGCTGCATCAACGTGGCCTATATCGGCAAAATGAAGGCCGAGGGTCTCACGGCGGAGGAGCTCTCCGCGGAAATCGCGAAGCGTCTCGAGACCGCGGGCATCCTCATCAATCCCTTGGTTCAGGTCACCATCATCAAGATGCACGAACCCACCATGCGGGTTTTCGGTGAGGTTCACAGACCGGGCTCCGTAACATTCAAAGACGGCGACACCGTGCTGGACGCCATCGCCCAGGCCGGCAGTTTTACCGAAAACGCCTACAAGGAAAAGGTTACGATCACCCCCAAGGATTCCCCGGTTTCCGTAAATATCGATATGAAGCGGATGCTGGCCGGCGATCTTTCCCAGAATTACCCTCTGCGGAAGGGTGACACCATCTACGTTCCCGCGGAAGACTTCAACAACAAGATTTACGTCTTCGGCGAGGTTCTCCGCCCGGGTATGTACGAGATGAAGGATCGTACCACCCTTCTCACCGCCATTTCTCTCGCCGGCGGCCCCAAGGACAGAGCCGACCTCAAGCGGTCGGTTATCATAAGAAGCGCAACCGAAAAGCCGGTGAAGGTCGAGTGCAACATGAAGGCTCTCTTCAACGATGCCGACCTGTCTCAGGACCTCGAGCTTATGCCCGGCGACACCGTTGTGATACCGGAAACGAAGCGGCCCAACTGGACAACCATTTCCCAGATTATCAGCGCGCTTTCTAACATTTCATACATTCGCAGAACCGGTCTGTTCTGACATCGGAGGATAACACTTGGAACTTTGGCGTTACATTAAAATAATCAAAAGAAGATGGTGGCTGGTTGTTCTCGGCATGATAGTCTGCGTCAGCATCGTGGGCTACAAGCTCTGGACCGCCCCCACATTCTACGTGGGACGTACCACCATTCAGGAAGCCCTGGGTTCGGCCCACATCGGTGTACCTATCTACCAGTCTCAGCTCATGCAGACCCAGATGGACCTGCAGCAGCGTCTGTCCAACCTCTCCAACCTGGCTACCAGCCGAGAGGTTATGACCCACGCTCTCGACCTTATCAAGATTGAGGGTCTCGACGTGGAAAAGATTTCTTCGCACACTAAGGTATCAGCGGTAAAAGATACCAACATCATCGCGATTGAAGTCACACTGGAAAACTCCGACCAGGCTAAAGTTGCCGCCGGCGCTATCGCCGAAGCTTTTAAAGAGTACTACGGCGAAATCACCAACCAGGCTATCACAAACTCCCGTATCTTCATCAGCAACCAGCTTATCGATGCCAAAAACAATATGGACAAGGCGCAGAACGACATGCGCAAGTTCAAAGAGCAAACCGGCATCGTGCAGTTGGATACCCATATGTCCGGTCTTGTGCAGCGTCTCAACAACGCCAAGATTCAGAACGCCAACGACAAGTCGGATCTTGCCAGCGCCGTCAGCTCCCTCAACCAGGTGAGCGCCGACCTCAAGAAGCTGGAGCCCAACAAGTGGGAAAAGAACAGCGAAACAGTGTCCCGCAATCCTCAGTGGGAACGGCTCACTTCCACCCTCACGGAGCTTGAGACCCAGCGGGCCGGTATGATCAGCGGCGGACCGAACCAGGCCAGACGCGGTCCCAACCACCCGGACGTTCTCGACCTCGACCGCAAAATCGAAGAAGTTAAGGTGCAGCTGGCCGACAGCGAGATGATGAACACTTCCGCCACCACCACCGCCAAGAACGGCAACTACTCCGCCACCTTCGACAGATACGTTACCGCCAAGGTGGAAGCCGCCGCCGCCGAAGCCAGAGCCAAGGCCTCCGGCGCCAGTGTGGACAGCGTGGAAGAAGAGCTTTTGAAGATTCCTTCCGCCGAAGCGGAACTCGCGAGACTCACCACCGACCTGAAGGCCGCGTCCGAAACGTACTACACCCTCCTCAGTAAGTTCGACGAGGCGAAAATCCGCGAACGGCAGGCCAAGAACGAGTCCGCTCTTATCACCATCGACCCGCCCTACACCACCATTAAGAACAACCGCGCCGCTCTTAAGCTGGGTTTGGCTATCTGTCTCAGCCCGCTTTTGGGTATTTTGGCGGCTCTGCTCCTCTACTATCTGGACTCCAGAATCCGCAACACCAGAGAGGCGGAAAAACTTCTGGGCATGCAGGTTCTCGCCGCCGTTCCCATGACGGCCAAAAGCTTCGACAAGATGAACGGCGAAAGAGTGGATCCCGGAATTTCGGAGGCGTTCCACACCTTTACACCCACTTTGTGGATGGAAATGCAGAACAACAAGACAAAGACATATATGGTAACTTCCACGAAACCCTCCGCCGGTTCCACCACCGTGGCGATAAACACCGCCGTGGCTTTGGCCGGTGAGGGAGCGAGAGTTATCCTGGTTGACGGCAACATGAGAAATCCCGCCGTAGCTCAGGCCTTCGGAATCACCAAGAACATCGGTTTCATTAACCTTCTTTCCGAGACCGCGGATCTTGAGGATGTGGCCGTGCCCACAAGCGTACACGGACTTCTCGTTGTTCCCGCCGGCGGTCCTCAGCCCCAGAACCCGGTTCAGCTCATCTGCGGCAGTACCATGAAAACCGTCCTCGACGAAATGGCTCAGGCGGCGGACTTTGTTATAATCGACACGCCCTCCGCTTCCGCGGCTTCCGATGCGCTGCTTATGGCCAGCAAGATTCAGGCGGCTATCGTGGTTCAGGCAGCCAACGTCTCCGACGCCGGCAAGGGCGTTGACATCAGGGACAAGTTCGAATCCACCTCCACCAAACTTATGGGCGCCGTGCTCAACAAGGTAAGACAGGCGGACCTCGAAATCGATACTCCCGCGAAAAAAATCTAAACAATGTCCGAAAAAACGACAAGCAAAATAAACTACGGCGATATATTGCGGCGCTACGCTTTTGTTATAGCGGCGGCTGTACTCTTTGTCCTCATTCAGATGCCGGTTTTCAAGAACTGGTGGAAAATCTGGATGGAGGGGGAAAGCTACTATTCCCACGGCCCGCTGGTGCCGCTTATCGCCCTGTTTATGGCCTGGACAAACAAGCCGAAACTGGCAAAAGTAAAGCCCTCCGGCAGTTATTGGGGACTGGTTCTCCTGCTTCTGTCCATACCTGTCTACTGCGTGGCCTTGCTGATGGAGCTTCGGTTCCTCTACGGCGTCTCGTTCCTTGTGATGACATTCGGCATCTCCCTTATGATGGTGGGATGGAAACCCACGCTCATATTGGCGATTCCCATACTGTTCCTTATAACGATGATGCCCATCATGTCTTGGCTCCTGGATAAATGGACCCTTCATCTGCAGATTATATCCGCCGGCCTCTCCACCAAGTTTTTGCAGTGGACCGCCACACCGGACGCCTATCAGAGCGGCAGTTACATCCACTCGCCGGCCTTCCCCAACGGCACCCTCTTGGTCGGTGTGCCCTGCAGCGGATTGAAGCTCCTCATTTCCCTTATAACTTTTTCCTGGTTCTTTATCTACATCATTAAGGGAACCACAGTCAGGAAAACGATTCTTTTCCTGTTCTCGCTGCCGCTCAGCATCTTCATCAACGCTCTGCGCATCACCATGATTGGCTACGCGGGAATATGGTCCGGCTCCCAGAAAGTTATGACCGCTTTCCACGACTGGAGCGGCTACCTCAGTCTCATAATCTGTTTCTTCATCCTCTTCGGAGTGGCGAAGCTTATGGGTATGCGGGACTTTAAGAGTTGGGAAGTGGACCCCGCCGACGCCGCGGAAAAGAATTGGAATACGATTGTGGGCAAAACTCCCACCGGCTACTGCGCCCTGATTGTTTTGCTCATAATTCTCTGCCTGGCGCCTCTGCTTAAGCCCATTTACAACTTCCCCAAGGGCAAACTGCCCCGGGAGTCCATACCCTACGAAATCGGCACATGGAAATCATCCGAGAGCGAAATCGGCGAAAAGACCCGGGCAATACTCGGCATGGGCGACTTGCTCAGTCTCTTCTACAGAAGCGACGACTATCCGATTAACCCCGTCAGCGTGTTTCTCGACGCATCCTACGACATTTCCGCGTTCCACGATCCCCACTATTGTCTGCCGGGAAACGGAACACCCATCACCGAAGACAAGCATATCGTGATCGAGGTGTCAAAGCCGCGTCCCATGAAAATTCACGCCACGAAGCTCACCCTTTCCGCCGACTATCTCGACTATCTGGTAATTTACTTCTACACCATGGGCGATGAGACATACCCCACCACCGACCAAATGGCGACACGCAACCGGCAGAACAAAAAAGAGGATTTGGTTAGACTCGTGACAAATCCCGCCTGCGTGCCTCAGCTCCGCAAAGACGTGCTGAAGCGCCAGTTCATGTGGTACAGATTCTCCACCGGCATGGTTGACGAAACCGCCGAAGACACGCTCATACAATTCATCAAGGATTACATAGAACATTCTCCCTACTTCGGGATACCCGTTAACTTATGAAACCCGCGGTTATGGCGGATGTCTGCAAGGCCTACACCCTAACGCTTTACGAAGACATCCTCAGAAACAAAAAAGAATACGCGAAACAGCTCGGCATCATCATTTTATGGTTCGCTCTCTTTGCCGGGGCTTTCGCTTTTACGCTCTACGCCAGAAACTACGTGGGCAGAATCCGCATTATCAACATGTACGGCGGTTTTACGGACAACGCGGCCTACATGCATGCCTATGATATAGCGCAGATTATGTACTACACCGGCATCAGCCTTTTGGTGGCCCTTACGCTGCTTTCGGTTGTTTTGGCGCCGAAGATCGTATCCGGAAGCATCGGTATGGCCGTTTTCGTGGGCATGGAAGCGGTTCTCGGCAGATTCCTTATTCTCGATATCGAAACCCGCTGGGTGTACGTTATCGCCGCCTTTATCAGCGTCGTGATGATATATACCGTGGGAAAGAGGATGACAACGGCGTTCCTGGCTTGGATTGTGGCATCGCCGATTTTGTACTACTTCACGTCATACAAGTTCGCGAAGGGTATGCCGCAGATTACTTTTGACAGAGTTTCCGTTTTTCTTTTTATGATATTCCTGTCCTTTACCGTTTTGGGACAGAAAGTCAAACTCCGCAAACTCACATTCGGCGAGATAATGCTGGTTTTGTTTGTGGCATTTTCTTGCGCCAACACCGTCTTTGTTCACGGTGTGCGGGATACGGGTATGTATCAGAGAATGTTCGACTACCTGATTTGTCTGCCGCTTATCTACTTCATCGCCGCCAGATGCGTTAATTCCAAACGGGATGTGACTCTCAGCATAATATGCATAGCCGTTGTGGGATTCGTAGCGGCGTTCCTGCTTATTTTGGAGGCGAAAACAGGCTGCAGATGGTCCGGCCTCGTCATAGGCAAAAAAATTCCCCTCCAGTGGACCGACGTGGGTGAAGGCCGCGGACAGGGACTTTGGGGCATCCCCCACACCACCCAGATTTTTTGCGTAATAACCATTTATCTTTCAATACATCTGGCGTCAAACGTGAAGAAACTGCAGGCAAAACTGTTCTACATTTTCTCCGTAATCGTTCAGACAATCGCCATTTTCTACGCGTATTCCAGAACCGGCTACGTGGCGCTGGGCTTGGCTATGATTCTGATGCCGCTGCTTGTGCCGAAAGGAAAGATAAAATACGCCCTGCTGCCCTTCGGCGTGGGCATTTGCCTGTTGCTGGCGCTGCCTACTCTGCTCGCGCAGAAAGACTTTACAAACAGAATGCAGCGAGACACGGTAAGCGTGCGTATGTCCATTAACGAGACGAATATCGCGCTTATCAAGGACAACTTGCTCTTCGGCGTGGGCTACGGTCAGGTTACACCCAGATTCTACGAATACGTTCAGAACCGCGAGCACTGGCAGAAGATAAGAAAAGGCTATTCCTTCCTCCAGAACCCCCATAACTGGCACCTCCAGCTTATCGGTGAGGAAGGTTTAATCGGCGCTTTCCTGTTTTACACCGCTCTGATATATTTCATACTTCACACCGTTTCGCTGGCCATACGACTGCCCAACGAAGGCATGACGGGAAGCAATTTGGCAATGATTGTGGCTGTGGCGACCTTCGTCACCTACATAGCGTTCAACTTCTACGGCGGCCCCAAGGACCCCTATCCGCTCTACATATTGTGGATTATGTTCGCCCTCATGTCCCGTCTTAACGATTTCGATAAGGAAGAGAAGGCGCTTGCCGCCCAAGTTTCATGAATAAACGAATCTGTCACATAGTTCAATCATACTACCCCAGAGATCCCCGGATCCGCCGGGAAGCCACCGCTCTGGTTAACGCCGGCTACGAAGTGGATGTGGTCTGCCTGAAGGCGCCGGATCAGCCGAAGCGCGAAACCTTTGAGGGCGTAAACATAATACGCCTGCCCCTGGAGCGCAGACGGGGTAAGGTGAGCCGGTACATATTCGAGTATGCCGCTTTCCTGTTTATGGCTTTTTGGTATTTGGCTCTGCGGCCCCTGAGCTACAGCCTCATACACATAAGCAATCTGCCGGACTTTCTCATATTCTCGGGAGCGGTGCCGAAACTCTTCGGCGTGCCGATTCTTTTGGATGAGCACGACCCCATGCCGGAGATTTTCGAGGCTCGGTATAAGATTAAACACGGCAGCAAAGCGGAAAAGTTTGTGGAATGGCAACAAAAAGCCAGCCTCAAGTTCGCCACCCGCGTCATCACCACCACCGACGCTCTGGCTGAGAACTACAAAAACAAGTATTACGACAGAGACATAAGGGTTATAATGAACCTGCCGGATACCGCCCTTTTCGACGGCAAGCCCAAGACGATAGAAAACGATCCCTCGAAGCCCTTTGCCATGGTCTTCGCCGGCACGGTTACGGAAAGCTACAACATTGACGTTGCCGTAAAGGCTCTGCCGATTATACGGAAAGAAGTTCCCAATATCACCCTCACGGTGATAGGCGGCGGTCCGGAGTTGGGTAAGTTGAAAGAGCTGGCGAAAGAGCTTAAGGTGGACGACATCGTGACCTTTACGGGCGACAAACCCCTTTCGGAGATTCCGGGACTTTTGGAAAAGTTCGATGTGGGCGTATCCACGCTTAAACCCACGGTACAGTCGGAGCTCTGCTTTACAACCAAGTCCGCGGAGTACGCCGCCATGGGTCTGCCGGTGCTGTCCGCTCATCAGTCCCTTTTGGAGAAGTATTATCCCGCCGGAATGGTGGAATATTTCGAGCCGGGAAGCCCCGATTCCTTCGCGGCGGGCGCCATTCGCCTTTGGCAAAACCCGGATCGCAGACGTGAAATGTCCCAAAGCGCTCAGAAGTACGTGAAAGAAAAGTTTAATTGGTCCGCGGAAAGCAAGAAATACACGGATCTGATAAGTGAGTGGAGAAAATGATTAAAAAGGCCTTACTTGAGAAGATAAACGACAAATCCGCCGTTGTGTGCGTAGCCGGTCTCGGCTACGTCGGTCTGCCTTTCGCCGTGGAACAGGCAAAGGCGGGATACACCGTCATCGGCATGGACAAAAGCGAAGACGCCGCCTCCAAAATCAACAGCGGCGTCAATTACATCGCCGACGTTGACGACGGAGAACTGAAAAAAGTCGTGGACGCGGGCAAACTGAAAGCCGTCACAAGCTTCGAGGCTGCCGGCGACTTCGACATCCTCGTTATAGCCGTTCCCACACCGCTTACCAAGAACCTTACTCCGGACCTTTTCTTCATCGAGACGGTGACAAGAGAGTTTGCCCCCCACATCAAGCGGGGTCAGTTCATCTCCCTTGAATCCACCACCTATCCCGGCACCACCGAAGAAGTTATGCTCCCCATTTTGGAAAA
>JAGDDM010000173.1 GCA_017958015.1 Abditibacteriota bacterium
ATAAGTTTGAATAATTTCATAATTATACCTCCGTTGGGTAATGTTAATTATATTTTAGCATAACTTCGCGGAGGCGGGCAAGAAAAAAGCCCCCTTGTCGGGGGCCGTAAAATATACCTTATGTTTGTTTATGACTACGAAGAAACGTAAGGTATTTTTTAACGCTGTTTGCGCTTGCGGAAGGCAAACGCCGTTCCCGCTCCGCCGAAAGCCAGAGCCAGCAGGGAGGAGGGCTCGGTTCTCCGACACCGTCATATTTCACGAGTTCGACTTTGAGATTTTCTTCGGCAACAAATAACAAAAAAATGCGGAACGCTCTGACGCGTTCCGCGGTGTTTCGAGTTCGACGGCATCGGCTTGATCATTTTCCGCATGGCGTCAGGGGGAAACGCACCCGTTTATCCTTCTCATTGGGACCTTCGTTAGCGCGGAATTTTTCCGCTTATGTACCCATTATGGCACATCTTCGGAAAAGTGTCAACAAAATCCCGTTGTTTTTTCCGATTTCCGCCTGTTTTTTTAACGGCCGGCGTCGCCGTTGTCGTATGTCTCTATGATGACTCTGAGTCTGCTTATCTCGGCGTCGGACTTTTCTTTCATGGTTTGAATCTTGTCCAGCAGGTCCAGGATTATCTCCACTCCCGCCAGGTTCACACCCATATCCTGTGTAAGTCTCTGTATCTGTTTCAGTCTTTCTATATCCGAGCCGGAATAGACTCTGTTCTTTGAGCCCACCCGCGCCGGTGAAACGAGGCCCAGTCTTTCGTACATGCGCAATGTCTGGGGGTGCAGATTGCACAGTTTCGCCGCGACGCTTATCATATACAAAGGTTCATCATTTGAACTTCTCATAACAAACCTCCGCTTGCGTTAATTTATATTCTCTTCGATCTTATCTTCTCAAGGAGCTCCTGCTCGTCGTCGCTGATGTTTTTGGGGATGACGATGGCGATTCTCACGTAGAGGTTTCCGAAGCGTTCGGACTTGACCATGGGCATACCTTTGCCCACCACTCTGAGCTCGCTTCCGTTCTGGGTTCCCGCGGGAAGGCGCATGGTGATTCTGCCCGTGAGGGTGTTGACAGGCACGTCGCCGCCCAAAAGAGCGGTGAGGTAGTCAACCCGAACTTCCGTGCGGAGGTCGTTGCCGTCCCGGACGAGGAAGTTGTGGGGCTTCATCTTGATGGTGAGGAGAATGTCGCCTCTCTCGCCGCCGGTGCGGGATCTGGTGCCCTTTTTGGGAAGTCTTATCTTCTGGCCGGCCTTAACGCCCTTGGGAATATTCACCTCAAGGCGCTTGTCGCCCAGGAAGAAATACTTCTTTACGCCGTGATAAGCCTCATCGAGGGTGATAATCATCTCCGTCTCGATGTCGTTGGGCTTTCTGCCGGCGCGGGGTCTGTCCTTTTGGGTGTGGGTGTCCCCGCCCAAATCGAAGCGGCCGTCGGCGTCCTTGCCGGTGAACATGTCACCCAGGACGTCCTCAAGGTCGCCGCCGAACTCCACGGACTCCGTGGGAACGCTCTGGAAATCGTTGGCGTTGAAGTTGGCCCAGTTGTAGGAGTCGGCGAAATCCTTGTTCTCCCACATACTGCCCATCTGGTTGTAGTATGTGCGCTTGTCTCTGTCGGAGAGAACGCTGTAAGCCTCGGAGATCTCCTTGAACCGGTTTTCCGCGTATCTGTCGCCGGGGTTTACGTCCGGGTGATACTTGCGGGCCAGTCTGCGGTATGCCGCCTTTATTTCTTTTTCGGTAGCATCACTGTCGATGCCCAGTATTTTGTAATAATCTTTGGTAGCCATGGCGACTCCGATTCTTATGGAATGACGGTGGGTCCGCGGGGGACCCACACGTCGGATAGTCGATTACTTGTCTTCTTCCTTGAAGTCCACGTCGATGATTTCGTCCTCTTCCGGGACTTCCTTGGCGGCGGCGTCTTCTCTGGCTTCTTCCATAACCTGAGCGTCCTGCTGCTGCTGCTGAGAAGCGTTCTTGTAGATTTCCTGAGCGATAGCGTAGTTCACCTGCGCCAGAGCCTCGGTCATGGACTTCATGTTCTCCACGTCGTCCGCGGCGATGGCCTTGCGGAGGTCGGCGATGATGCTCTCGGCGTTCATCTTCTGGGAAGAATCAACCTTGTCGCCCAGCTCCTTCAGGGAGTTCTCGGTGGAGTAGATAACCTGCTCCGCTCTGTTCTTGGTCTCAACCTTGGTGCGGAGTTCCTTATCCTGCGCGGCGTTGGCTTCGGCGTCCTTCATCATCTTCTTGATTTCGGCGTCGTCCAGTCTGGTGGAACCGCTGATGGTGATACTCTGCTGCTTGCCGGTGGCAAGGTCCTTGGCGGATACGTTTACGATACCGTTGGCGTCGATGTCGAAGGTAACCTCGATCTGAGGAATGCCTCTGGGAGCGGAAGGAATGCCGTTCAGGTGGAAGCGGCCGAGGCTGTGGTTGTACTGAGCCATTTCGCGCTCGCCCTGGAGAACGTTAATCTCAACTTCCGTCTGACCGTCAACCGCGGTGGTGTAAGTCTTGGACTTGCGGACCGGGATGGTGGTGTTTCTCTCGATGAGCTTGTCGGTGATACCGCCCAGGGTCTCAACGCCCAGGGTCAGCGGGGTGACGTCAAGAAGAACAACGTCCTTCACTTCGCCGCCGAGAACACCGCCCTGAATGGCGGCGCCGATGGCGACCACTTCGTCCGGGTTCACGCTTCTGTTGGGCTCTTTACCGCCGGAGAGCTTCTTAACCAGCTCCTGAACCATGGGCATTCTGGTGGAACCGCCCACGAGAACGATCTCGTCGATCTCGCTGTTGTTGATTCCGGCATCCCGCATGGCTCTCTCGTAAGGACCGACGCAGCGGTCCAGAAGGTCCTTGGTGAGCTCCTCGAACTTGGCTCTGGTGAGGTTCATGTCGAGGTGCTTCGGACCGGTGGCGTCCGCGGTGATGTAAGGCAGGTTGATGTTGGCCTGCATTACGGAAGAAAGCTCGATCTTGGCCTTTTCGGCGGCCTCGCGGACTCTCTGGAGAGCCTGCTTGTCAAGCCGAAGGTCGATGCCTTGAGTGGCCTGGAAGTCGCTGCAGATGTATTCGCATACTCTGTCGTCCCAGTCGTCGCCGCCCAGCTGGGTGTCGCCGGCGGTGGACTTGACTTCGAAAACGCCTTCGCCAACCTCAAGGATGGATACATCGAAGGTTCCGCCGCCGAGGTCCCATACGAGGATGGTCTCGCTGCCCTTCTTGTCAAGGCCGTAAGCCAGGGAAGCGGCGGTGGGTTCGTTGATAATTCTGAGAACGTTGAGACCGGCGATTTCACCGGCGTTCTTGGTGGCCGTTCTCTGCATATCGTTAAAGTACGCCGGAACGGTGATGACCGCCTGGGTGACGGTCTCGCCCAGGTAAGCTTCGGCGTCGGCTTTAAGCTTCTGCAAAATCATGGCGGAAATCTCTTCCGCGGTGTACTTCTTGTCGTCGATGGATACTCTGAAATCGGTACCCATGTGGCGCTTGATGGAAGATACGGTTCTGTCGGGGTTCAAAATGGCCTGTCTCTTGGCCGTTACACCCACAAGACGTTCGCCGGTTCTGGAAAATCCGACCACAGACGGGGTGGTTCTGGCGCCTTCCGCGTTGGCGATGACTACCGGTTCGCCGCCTTCCATAACGGCGATAACGGAGTTTGTGGTTCCGAGGTCGATACCTACTGTTTTAGACATAAGATGCCTCCTTTCGATTCCTTTCGGGAATCGGTGTATTCGGTATTGAGTCTTTGAGGTGCATTTTCCTCAAAGTGATACTATTATATCACTTGAGTGCAATACTGTCAAGTTGTTTTTAAAGATTTTTCCGGAATTTTTTCGGCGTTTAAACGCTTTTCCCCTATTTGCTTTTTTCCGCCGGCTGTGCTATAATAACCATACTTCCGAATAACGGACAATATTATGAAGACACTTACCTCTCTCTTTAGCGGCATATTTTATTCCTTTACCTACGTATATTATTACGCGGGCGGCTTTGCCGCTAAGTGTCCGGTCTGATTCGGGATAACAAAGCAGTCAAAGCCCCGCGCCTTACCGGACGGGGCTTTATTCATTATATATATACGGAGCAAGCATGAGAATCGCTTACAGCGGAATCGAAGGGTCCTTCGCCCACACGGCGTCTCTGGGGATTTTCCCCACCGGAGAGCTTATCCCCTGCGCTAACTTCGCGGACGCCTACAAGGCCACGGTGTCCGGTCTCTGCCACGCCGCGGTTCTGCCTCTGGAGAACAGTTTCGCCGGTGAGGTGGGCAAAGTCACGGACCTCATTTTCGAGGGCGGCCTCTTCGTCAGCGCCGTCTACCGTCTGCGGGTGTCCCAAAACCTCCTGGGAATCCCCGGAAGCTCCGCCGACGGCATAAAAACGGTAATCAGCCACCCACAGGCTCTGGACCAGTGCGCCACCTACATCGAGGAGCACCGAATCACCACCCAAGGCGCGACAAACACGGCCCGAGCCGCCCTCCGAGTGGCGAAAACCGGGGACCCCACCGTCGGCGCCATAGCGAGCAAGACCACCGCCCGGCTGTACGATTTGGACATTCTGGCTCCGGATATAAACGACGACAAAATGAACACCACCAGGTTTGCCGTCCTCACCCGAAAGCGCAAGCCCTATCTGGGCGACAGCACCTGCATATTGATGTTCACGGTCCGGAACGAGGCGGGGGCCTTGGCGAAGGTTCTGGGAGTCATCGGCGGCCACGGCTTCAACATGCGGGTCATCCGCAGCCGACCTCTGAAGGGTTTCCGCTGGCGGTACTACTTCTACGCGGAAGTGGAAGGGAACCTTTTTTCCGGCGCCGGGGAAGCGATGGTGGAGGACATGAAACCTTTTTGCGAGTCACTGAAAATCGGCGGCTCCTACGATTCCGGTGAGCAAATCATCGAAGAATAAGCGAGGCACAAAATGGAATGGATTAACAGGAAAAACATACTTATCGTGGGACTGGGTCTCATCGGCGGCAGCTACGCCATGGCGCTTAAACGCATGGGCTTTTCCGTCTCCGCCATAGACAAAAACCCGGACGCCATCGAGTACGCCGTGGAAAAGGGCATAATCGACCACGGCGCCACCATCCCGGACGAGACAATCATCTCCGCCGCCGACGCGGTCATCTTCGCCCTCTACCCCAACGTGTTCATCGATTGGATGTCGAAGTACAAAGACCTCCTGAAGCCCGGCATCTACGTCACCGACGTCACCGGCGTCAAGAGCGCCATCGTCTACCGGGTGCAGGACATTTTGGGCGACAGAGCGGAGTTCATCGCCTCGCACCCCATGGCCGGTAAGGAAGTGGGCGGCGTCCGCAACAGCGACGACCTCATCTTCCGGGACGCCAACTACATCGTGGTGCCCACGGACCGCAACACGGAGGGCGCCGTGAACTGGTGCAAACGGCTGGGCAAACTCCTGGGTTTCAAGAACATCTCCATCCTCTCCCCGGAGGAGCACGACCGCATGATCGCCTACGTGTCCCAGCTGACCCACTGCATCGCCGTGTCGCTGATGACCGAACCCAGCCCGAGAAACGCGGAGAAGTTCACCGGCGACTCCTTCAGAGACCTGACCCGAATCGCCCGCATCAACGAGAACATGTGGAGCGAGCTGTTTTTCATGAACAAAGACGCCCTCCTCGGTGAGATGGACGCCTTCATAAAGGAAATAACCGACCTGCGGAACCTTATCGCCGACGACGACGTCGAGGGCGTTAAGGAAAAGATGAGATTGTCAACGGCCCGCAAGACCAAGTTCAACGCCGTGTAGGAGGCATACCGTGAATCTGGAATTCGAGAGAAAACTGGCGCTGCCCCTTGAGGTGAAGGAAACATACCCCATCTCCTGGGAGCTGGAAAAGAGAATAGCGGCGCGAAAAAAGGAAATCATCGATGTTTTCGAGGGCAAGTCCGACAGGCTTATCCTCATCATCGGCCCCTGCTCCGCGGACAGGGAAGACAGCGTTATCGACTACATCAGCCGTCTGCGGCCCCTGCAGGACAAGGTGGCGGACAAGGTGCTCATCGTCCCCCGAATCTACACCAACAAGCCCCGGACAAACGGCGGCGGGTATAAGGGCATGCTCCACCAGCCGGACCCCGCGGGCAAATCCGACATTTTCAAAGGCCTCATCGCCACCCGGGAAATGCATATCCGGGCCGTGCGGGAGACAGGCTTCGCCTGCGCCGACGAGATGCTCTATCCGGAGAACTCCCAGTATCTGGACGACCTGCTGGCCTACGTGGCTGTGGGCGCCAGATCCGTTGAGGACCAGCAGCACCGACTCACCGCCAGCGGAATAGACGTCCCGGTGGGAATGAAGAACCCCACCAGCGGCGACTACTCCGTCATGATGAACGCTATTTTCGCCGCTCAGTCCTCCCACACATTCATGTTCAGAGGATGGGAAGTCCGCAGCGGCGGCAACCCCCACGCTCACGCCATTTTGCGGGGCTATACCGACAAGCACGGACAGGCATGGCCCAACTACCACTACGAGGACCTGACCCGGCTCTGCGACTCCTACGACGCCATGGAACTCACCTATCCGGCGGTTATTATCGACACAAACCACGCCAACTCCGGCAAGAACCCCTTTGAGCAGCCCAGAATCATCAACGACGTGCTCCACTCCGCCAAGCATAACGACAGAGTGGCCGCCATCGTCAAAGGATTTATGGTGGAAAGCTACATCGAGGACGGCTGCCAGAAAGTGGGCGGCGACGTCTACGGCAAGTCCATCACCGACCCCTGCCTCGGGTGGGAAAAGACGGAGAGGCTAATACTGGATATTGCAGAGTCACTGTAGGTGCTGCCTACGGCTCCGATATAATAAAAAAGGACCCCCTCGGGGGTCCTTACATGCGTTAGGTTAGAACGAAACGGCGAACTGCGCGAAGGCAACGTTGCCCTTGTTCTTGGCGCCGCCCAGGTCGTCGGTGACGAACTGATAGCCGATTTTCAGGCTGGCCTGCGGGTTGAACTTGTAGTTGTAAGCCGCGGTCCAGAATGTGGACTTGATGGGGGTGAAGCTGTAGTAGCCGTCGCTTTCGGCCTTCTCGTACTCGCCCTGCAGACTGCTCTTGGAGCCGACTTTGAACTTGAGACCGGCTTTCACGTCCTTGAGGTCGCCGTTGAAACCGGTGAGAGCGGGCTCGTAGTTCTGGAATCCGCCGTAGAGGGAGAAGCTGCCGAAGTCATAAGCGGCATCGGCGAACCAACCCTTAATGTCGCTGGGGTTGAACATGCGGCCGACTTTGGTGAAGTAGGCGGGAGCCCAGTAGTTCATCTGAACTTCTCTGTAACCGCCCTTGAGGGTGAGCTTGCTGCCGTTGTGGAGGCCGTAGCCGATACCGGCTTCCCAAGCCTCGCTGTCGGTGAGGGTTATGCCGCTTCTCTTGGCTTTGGCGTACTCGCCGCCCAGGCAGAAGCTGCCGAAGGGGATTCTGAGGTCCGCGCCGTAAACTTTGACCTTGTCGGTGGGAGGAGCGATGGCGCTGAACCAGGTTTCCAGATAGGAAACGCCCAAATCCGCCTTGCCGAGGCCGAAGGTGGCTCTGGCGCCGGCGCTCTGCTCGGCCAGCCCCAAACGATCGAACTGATCCATAACGTATCTGTTCTGACCGTTCTTGGCGGCGAAGACGTTGAGGTTGAAGGCCTTGCCGAAGGCGAAGTCGGCCTTGATACCGTCCAGGGCATAGTTGCCGTCATCGGTTACGCTGTAATCGAAGTAGCTGTCCCAATCGATTCTCTTCATGGTGTAGGGGGTCCACTGGAGAGGGAACCGGCCCGCGGTGATGGTGGTCTTGCCCATGTCCGCCACGGCGTAGAGGTAGGTGGGATAGAAAGCGTCATTGGCGCCGAACAGGGCGGGATCGTTGGCCGTGACCATATTGGCGCTGAAGTTATCCAGATAATCGCCGTAGTTGATGGTGGAGTAGACGGTGACCTTGTCGCTGGCTCTGCCGACGATATTGAGGTCGAAGTTCTTGAACACGTTTACGTTGTCAAGAAGGTTGTTGTCGGCGTTGCCGGCAGGGTTCAGGTCTTTGCTGTCGATGTCGGAACCGTTGCCTCTGACAGCCTTGGCGCCCACGAAGAAGTCGCCGGTGAAGCGGACGCGTCTGTTCTCGGCTTCGAGAGCCTCAACGCGGGCGGTGAGGTTGGCAACGTCTCTCTTGAGGGCGTCAACGTCAACGCCGAGGGAAGCGAGCTCATCGCCGAACTCGTTGACGAGTTTGCGGAGAGCGTCCAGGTCGCCCTTGGAAGCGCCGTTGAAGTACGGGATGTCGCTCTTCTTGGCATAGCCGGAGAGATCGACATCGTTGCTGATAACGGTGTCGCCGTTAAGCAGCGGGAGAAGTCTGGCAATGGCAACCGCGAACTCGTAGCGAGTCATGGCTCTCTTGCCGCCGAAGGTACCGTCGGGATAACCGACGATGATGCCTACGCGCTGAAGCTGGTTGACAGC
>JAGDDM010000174.1 GCA_017958015.1 Abditibacteriota bacterium
ATGGCACCCGCCGACCACGCGGAAGGAATGTTTCGACTGTTCCTGTTGTCCGCCCAACATCGTGCGGTTCATTCCCTCCTTCGCCGACTACATGTACACTTTCGACGAAGATACACTCTACGTCCACCAGTTCGCCGAGTCGGAAATGAACTTCGAGGGTATGAGCGTTACGATGACAACGAACTACCCAGCCGACGGAACGGTTAAGATTAGCTGCAACACCGGCGGCAAAAGGTTGGCAGTCCGCGTTCCCGGTTGGTGCCGGAAATTCGATATCAACGCGGACTATGAACTCAAAAACGGTTACGCCTACATCGACAATCCCTCCGAAGTTGTTGTAAGCTTCGATATGCCGGTGGAGGTCATAAAAGCCAACAGACGGGTTCACGATTGCGCCGGACGGGTGGCCATCACGAGAGGTCCCGTTGTCTACTGCGCCGAGGGCGTTGACAACGGTCCCGACGTGAAGAACATACGCGTCGACATAAACGGCTCATTCGAGACCGCTCCCTCGGAGTTTTTGCTGCCGGCGCTCAAAACCACCGGTTACAGAGACCCGGCGTCGGACGAGCTCTACATGACCGCCGACGGAAAATACGAGGAAGTACCCCTCACTCTCATTCCCTACTTCGGCTTCGCCAATCGGGGCGAGACCGACATGAACGTTTGGTTATTAACAAAATAAATTAACATAGGAGATTACAAATGAAAAGAATCCTCATCTCTCTCATCATCGCCGCCTGCGCCGTTCCCGCAATGTGCGCCGGCACCGTAAAGAGCATACCTTTCTCAAGCGTCGACATTACCGACGGCTTCTGGAAAACGAAGCAGGAAATGCTCAAGACAAAAACCGTACCCGCCGTCTACGACCGCTTCAGCGAAACCTACCGCTTCGAGGCGCTGAAATGCGAGTTAAGCGACAAGTTCGATCATCATATTTTCTGGGATTCCGACGTTGCCAAGTGGATGGAAGGCGCCGCTTACGTCCTGCAGAAGGAACGGGATCCCAAGCTTGAGAAGATTATTGACGACAGCGTGGCTCAAATCGTCAAAAACGCCGACGAAAACGGCTACTTCAACAGCTGCTATCTTACCAAAGACCCCCAGCACAAATTCACCAACCGCAACAACCACGAGCTCTACTGCGCCGGCCACCTCATTGAGGCGGCGATAGCCTACAAGAACGCCACCGGCAAGGATGAGTTCCTGAAAGCCATGTGCAGATACGCCGACTACATCGAAAAAGTCTTCAAGATCGAACAAAGCGCGGCTTTCGTCACTCCGGGCCATCCGGAGCTTGAACTCGCTCTGGTGAAGCTCTACAACGCCACCGGCGAAAAAAGATATCTGAAGCTGGCGGAGTTCTTCATCGACATGCACGGCAACAACGACGCGGAAAGATCCGCCGGCGCCAACTACAATCAAGACGATATGCCCCTCAAGGAGAGATCCACCGCCGAAGGACATGCCGTAAGAGCCATGTATCTCATGTGCGGCGCGGCGGACGTGGCGAGACTGCGTGGCGACAAAGAACTTTTCGCCGCCTGTAAACGCGTGTTCGACAACGCCACCGAGAAGAGAATGTACGTCACCGGCGGCATCGGCTCCATATCCGGCTCCGAGGCTTTCGGCATCGACTACTATCTCCCCAGCCGCGACGCCTACGCCGAAACCTGCGCCGCCATCGCCTTGGCGCTGTTTGCCGGACGAATGCAGGCCATGGAAATCGATTCGAAATACGCCGACGTCTTCGAAAGAGCCTTGTACAACGGCATTCTCTCCGGCGTGTCAATGGACGGCGAATCCTTCTTCTACGAGAACCCTCTGGCAATCGATCTCGCTTTCGGCGACGACAATCGCCGTCATGCCGCTACCCAGCGGTCCAAGGTATTCGGTTGCTCCTGCTGCCCGCCCAATATAGTTCGGTTCATTCCTTCCGTGGCGGATTATATGTACACCTATGATGACGACACCCTCTACATTCACCAGTTTATGAACTCCGAGATGAACTTTGAGGGCATATCCGTCAAGCAGACCACCGAATACCCCGCCGACGGAAAGATTAAGTTTGTTTGCGACACAAAGGGCCGCAAAATCGCCGTTCGGATTCCCGGCTGGTGCCGCGATTACACCGTAAGCGTTCCCTACGAACTCAAAAACGGCTACGCCTATATCGATAACACAAAAGAGTTCACCGTCAACTTCAAAATGCCCGTCACCGCCGTTAAAGCCAACGTGAACGTCCACGACTGCGCCGGCAGAGTTGCCGTAACGCGCGGCCCCGTGGTCTATTGCGCCGAAGGCGTGGACAACGGCAAGAACCTGAGCAACGTCAGAGTGAACATCAAGGGCAGCTTCAAAACCGAGCCTTCCGAATTCCTTCTGCCGGCCATCAAAACCACCGGCTACAAAGATCCCGACTCGGATAGCCTCTATATGCCCGCGGACAAGAAATACGAAAAAATGACGCTCACCCTCATTCCCTACTACGCCTTCGCCAACAGAGGCGAGACGGACATGAATGTGTGGCTTCTCGCGAAATAGAAAGGCAGTACAGTGAGCAATACAACCGAACTCACTCCCCGGCAAGTTGTCGCGGAGCTGGATAAATATATCATCGGACAGACAAAAGCAAAGAAGTCCGTGGCGATAGCCCTCAGAAACCGCTACCGCCGAAATCTCCTTTCCGATGATCTCAAAAAGGAAATTATCCCCAAGAACATCCTCATGATAGGTCCCACCGGTGTGGGTAAAACGGAGATAGCCAGACGCCTGGCCAAGCTGGCCAACGCCCCCTTTATCAAGGTTGAAGCCACCAAGTTCACGGAAGTGGGCTATGTGGGCAGAGACGTGGACTCAATGATTCGCGACCTCGTCCGCCAAGCCGTCGCCATGGTTGAAAAGGAAAAGCTGGCCACGGTTATGCCCGCCGCCGAAGAGCGTGCCCTGGAGAAGATTTTGGACCTTCTGGAGCCCCAGAGCGCGGCCAAGAAAGTGCGCGAAGCCTCAAGCGAAGCCATGGTTACTCTGCGGCGCAACATAAGCAAGCTCCTCTCCGACGGCAACTTGGAGGATGATGATTTCGACGAAGAACCCAAGGAAGCGCCGGAGGACACGGAGCGCAAGAACCGCATCCGCGCCAAGCTTCGGGAACAGCTGAAGCAGGGTTTCCTTGACGACAGAGAAGTGGAGATCGAGGTCGAGGAGTCGACCATGTCCAACATGCAGTTTTTGGGCCCCGGCGGCGACGATTCGGACATGATGGGTATGATCGGCGGTCTTATGCCCAAGCGGAAAAAGAATAAGCGGATGAAAGTGTCCCAGGCCCGACCCATACTTGTTGACAGAGAAGCCCACGCCATGCTGGACATGGACGCCGTGCGCCGGGAAGCCCGCGAGCGGGCCCAGCAAAACGGCATCATCTTCATCGACGAGATGGACAAGGTGGCGGGCAGCGAAGGCGGCAAGGGTCCCGACGTAAGCCGTGAAGGTGTTCAGAGAGACATTCTCCCCATCATCGAGGGCTGCACCGTGAACACCAGGTTCGGCCCCGTGAGCACCGACCACATTCTCTTTATTGCCGCCGGCGCTTTCCACGTCTCCAAGCCCTCGGACCTGATTCCGGAGCTCCAGGGCCGCCTGCCCATCCGTGTGGAGCTGGACAACCTCACCGAGGATGACTTCGTGCGGATTCTGACGGAGCCGGAAAACGCCCTCACAAAACAGTATGAGGCTCTTCTGGCCGCCGACGACGTGAAGCTCACCTTCACGGAAGACGGTATTCGGGAAATGGCGAAGACCGCGGCGCGGATTAACGAGACCAACGAAAACATAGGCGCCCGGCGGCTCTACACCATAGCCGAGCGCATATTGGAAGAGGTATCCTTCGAAGCCCCGGAGATTGAGGACAAAAATGTGACGGTGGACGCCGAATACGTGAAGTCCAAACTCTCCGACGTGGCGGAGGACGCGGACCTCAGTCGGTACATTCTCTGATGCTTGTCGACACCCATTCGCATCTGAACGACCCGGCGTATGACGATATAGAGGAAATCGTTGAGCGGGCGGAAGCCGCGGGTGTGGGCGCCGTCGTGGTCTGCGGCTATGATCTGCCCAACTCCGTTAAAGCGGTGGAGCTCGCCCGGCGGTTCAAGAACCTGTACGCCACCGTGGGTATCCACCCCAGCGACGCCGACACATGGAACGACAAGGCGGCGGAGGAACTCGTAAAACTCTCCCGGGAGCCCAAGGTCATCGCCATAGGGGAGATAGGCCTCGACTACCACTACGACAACTACAACAAGGCGGAGCAAAAGGCGGCCTTCGAAGCCCAAATCCGCCTGGCCGGGGCTCTGGATATGCCCATCGTGATTCACAGCCGAGAAGCCAACCCGGACACCTTCGCCATACTGAAATCAAACGCCAACTACGTGAAATCCTGCGTCTACCACTGCTTCTCCGGCTCCCCGGACTTCGCGAAAGATGTGATAAACGCCGGTTACTTCATGGGCGTTGACGGCCCGGTAACATTCAAGTCCTCACCCAAACTGAAGCGCATCGTCACCGAAACCCCAATCGACAGACTTGTCCTTGAGACCGACTGTCCCTACCTCACCCCCGTACCCCACAGAGGTCACCGGAACGAACCGGCCTACGTTCGGCATATTGCCGAAGTGGTGGCCGATCTGAAAGGGGTGTCGGTGGAGGAACTTGAGGATATAACCACCCGCAACGCGGAACGGCTCTACCGCGTACACTTTTGAA
>JAGDDM010000175.1 GCA_017958015.1 Abditibacteriota bacterium
AAGCAAATTAATCGTGTAGAGCTTGCCGGTTTGCTTGGTGAGCCAGGGATAGTCTATGGTGGCGCAGAGACCGCCGAAAAGAAGCCCCACACAAGCAAAGACGGCCTGGCGTATGACAAACGCCCTGCCCACAGCGCCGCCGCCCTTGGCGCCGTAAATCATGAAACAACCGAACACGATGACGGCAAGGGCGGTTATGAGGAGTAGATAGTCGAAGTTTCTGCGCATATGAATATAGGGGTCAGGTGTCAGGGAATGTGTCGGCAAAGCCGACGGATTCTACCAACAAACCTTGTAATGTGGGTTATATAATCCGTCCGCCAAAGGCGGACACCTCCGCTGGCACCTGAAACCCGGCACCCGGCACCTTAAACTAAAGATTGTATTTGGACTTGATATAGTTATCAATGCCCTTGGCCGCGACCTTTCCCGCGCCCATGGCGAGAATGACGGTGGCCTCACCGGTAACGGCGTCGCCGCCGGCGAAGAGTCCGGGAATGTTGGTCATGCCGGTTTCCTCATCGATGATGATTCCGCCCCAGCTCTGACACTCAAGTCCCTCGGTGGTTGTGCGGATAAGGGGATTGGGGTTCTGACCCAGCGCCACGATGACGGTGTCGCACTCGATGTTAAACTCGCTGCCCTCCACCGGCACAGGTCTGCGCCGTCCGGAGTCGTCCGGCTCGCCCAGCTCCATTTTCAGGCATTCCATGGCGCACACGGCTCCGTCCTCGTCGGCGATGAACCGTTTTGGGTTGGTGAGGAGCTTAAAGACAACGCCCTCTTCCTCCGCGTTCTCAATCTCTTCCGCCCGGGCCGGCATTTCTTCCCGGCCTCTGCGGTAGACAATGGTGACGCTTTCGGCGCCCACACGCAGGGCTGTTCTGGTGCAGTCCATGGCGGTGTTGCCCGCGCCGATGACGCAGACTTTCTTCGGTTTGCGGATGGGGGTGTCGTAGTCGTCGCTGTACGCCCGCATGAGGTTGATTCTGGTGAGCCACTCGTTGCCGGAGTAGATGCCCGCCGCGCCCTCACCGGGGATTTTCATCATCTTGGGAGCGCCGGCGCCGCTGCCCACGAACACCGCGTCGTAGCCCTGCTCCAGCAGGTCCTTCACCTTGAAAGTTCTGCCCACGATGATGTTGGGGAGAATGGTGACGCCCAAACTCTTCACGTAGTCGATCTCCGCGTCCAGAACGGTGCGGGGAAGTCTGAACTCCGGAATGCCGTAGCGGAGAACGCCGCCTATCTTGTGGAGCGCCTCGAACATGGTGACGGAGTAGCCCAGTTTGGCCAGGTCCGCGGCCACGGTAAGTCCGGAGGGTCCGGTGCCCACAACGGCCACCTTATACTTGGCAAGAGAAGCGTCCAGGGGCTTAAACTCCGGTTTTTCCTTTTCGCTCGCCGCCTGATAGTCCGCCACGAACCGCTCCAGGCGGCCTATGGCAACGGGCTCGCCCTTGATGCCCAGAATGCAGTGCTTCTCGCACTGGTTTTCCTGGGGGCAGACTCTTCCGCAGACGGAGGGGAGCGCGTTGGTGAGCTTTATTTCCTCGGAGGCGCCGATGTAGTCGCCGTCCTTGATTTTGGCTATGAAATCGGGAATGTGAACGTTCACGGGGCAGCCCTTCACGCAGGGGTGTGCCTTGCAGCCGAGACAGCGCTGGGCCTCGTCCAGAGCCATAGCCTCGGTGTAGCCCATGGCCACCTCCTCGAAGTTGGTGGCCCGGACCTTGGGGTCCTGATGGGGCATGGGATTTCTGGGTCCGCCTTTAGCCATTACTTGTTACCTCCCGCCAAAAACTTTTCCTTCGCCTCTTTCTCTTCCTCGAAATAATATCTCTTCCGCAGGGCAAGCTCGTCCCAGTCAACTTCCTGACCGTCAAAGTCCGGACCGTCAACACAGGTGAACATGGGCTTGCCGCCCACGGTGACTCTGCAGCCGCCGCACATGCCGGTGCCGTCAATCATCAGCGCGTCAAGGCTCACAATCGTGGGCACGTTGTAGGGTTTTGTTGTCTTGCACACGAACTTCATCATGGGCAGAGGACCCACCGCGAAAACGAGGTCTATCTTCTGACTGTCCAAAAGGTCCTTCAGCTGGTCGGTAACCAGACCTTTGCGGCCGTAGGAGCCGTCGTCGGTGGTGACGTAGAACTCGTCCGCCGGCTCTCTCATCTTGTCCTCGAGAATAACGAGGTCCTTGGAGCGGGCGCCGAGAATGGTGATGAGCTTGTTGCCGGAGGCCGCGAAAGCCTTGGCAACGGGCATGGCGATGGCCGTGCCCACACCGCCGCCGATTACGACCACGGTGCCCACCTTTTCAACGTCCGTGGGCTTGCCCAGGGGTCCCACGATGCCCTCGATGACATCACCGACGTTGTATGTACCCAGCTCCAGGGTGGACTTGCCCACCTTCTGGAATATAATCGTTACGGTGCCCTTCTCCGGGTCGCTGTCGGATACGGTGAGAGGGATTCTCTCGCCGCCCTCGCCCATGTAGACGATGACGAACTGGCCCGCCTTGGCGGAGCGCGCGATCAGGGGAGCGGATATCTCCAAAGACGTGAGAACCGGTGAAAGCTCCTCCTTGGCAACAATCACGTTGCGAAGGGAGTCCGGCGTAAGGTTAGCGAGATTGCAGTTTTCGCAGTGCGTATTCACGCTGGTATTACCTCCGAAGTATTACTTGCACGCGTAAGAACGTACTTTATAATTATACTCCATTACGGCGCTTTTCGCAATTCCGGAGAGCATAATATGCCGAAAAGCGACCTCTCATAAAAATTTTCGAAAAACAATGAAAAAATCCCCGAAAACCCGTTGACATTTTAAGACAGCATACATTAAAATAGAATTAGAGGTACACATTTAGCGGTACTTATTAAGCGATACATATTAAAGGAGAAATATATTATGAGAAAAATCGCTGTTTCCTTTATCGCGCTTGTCGCGATTTCGCTTTCCACCGCCCTACTTGCGGAAAGCATTACCGACCTCTATAAAGAAACCGGTTCCGAAGCAATGGACGCCCTTCTGCTCTACGAAGCGACGTTATCAAGAGGGACCCGGGACGCCACTGTTTCCTTCGACCCCACCAACTATGAAGAGAGCAACGGCTCCACCATGGCGGACATCGAGAAGTTCGAGACCCCCGGATTCTACACCATCGAGGATCTCACATCCACAACTCCCCCCGTGGGCGACTTTAAGTACCACGAGTACTACAAAAACAACCAGATTAAATACACCGTCGTAAACGAGGGTCCCACTTTCCTCAACACCCAAAGGGACAAGAACACATACAGCAACTTCAACACGAACACAATCGGATACGACATAAACAAGGTAAACACTCCCATAAGTTTGGGACAATACATCGTAACCGTCGGAACTCAGTCCACGGCCGATTCCGGCGAATACGCTTCCCTGTACCTGCCCCACAACTTCCTTACCTACCAGTTGAGTTTTGCCGGCGGCGACTACAGAAACGCCATCGTCGGCACCGACACCAACGTCGGCTACGCTTTCTATTGGCATAAGGACGGCAACGAAGGCGCCATCGAGGGCGCTAACGGTAGCTACTGGGGCACCCAAGCGGTAGTGCAGGCCGACGATTGGTTCAACTCCGGAATATTTGAGGAATACAGAGAAGGCGGCTACGAAATCGAGCTCAGAATGTACGACAACGGCACAAACACCACCAACAGCGTCGTCCACACGAACGTTTTGTTCCAGGCGGCCACAACCATCGGCGACAGCTATCAGCCGTAAAGATTTCTCCTTTTTAATCGCGAATCGGACTCACTCGAGAATATCTCGAGTGAGTCCTTTTTTACGCTCATCGAAAAAATTATTCACAAACCGGTCAATTGCGCTTGACGAGTCGGGTTTACGCGAGTTATGCTGACAAAAAATTCAAAAAAAATAAACATAATTCGTCAAAATTCCGTTGACATTTTTCGCAGGTGTGCATTAAAATAGAATTAGCGACACATATTAAAGGAGAAGTAAATTATGAAGAAAATCACTGTTTTCGTTATCGCGATTGTCGCGGTATCGCTTTCATGCGCGGCTTTCGCCGAAAGTCTTACGGACCTCTACGACGAAACCGGTATGGAATATTTGAGCGCTATGTCTTTTTACGGAGCAGCCTTGAGAAGTTCCGCTTTCGACCCCGACAACTACACGGTAATCAGGGGGGATATAGACGACGTAAGAATGCCGGAAACTCCCGGCGTTTACGATTTTCATGACTTTTCCTATGAGAGTGAATATTATTCCACATGCCTCGAGTACACCAAAAACGGTTCGGACGGATATACCACCGGCGGCGCCACCGGGGATCTCTACTCGATGAGAAAAAATGCGGGGAGAAAAAACAGTACGGAGGGCGGTTACACCGAGGAAAACATCGGCTACAATTTCGATGATTTCTACGCCGGCTCTCTCGGTGAGAAAATCATAACCATCGCCCAAAACGAATACACTTCCTACTATATACCCCACAACTTCATTACCTACCGGTTGAACATATCCGGCGGCGATTACAAAAACGATCCGGACGGCGTCAACGCCAACACCAACGTAAATTACGCGTTCTATTGGCACAAAGACGGGCAGGAAGGACTTATTGCCGGCGCCGAAGGAACTTATCATCAGGACACCTCCACGTGGGAAGATTGGGGGGTAGACGACGGACCCAAATTCACATCGGAGTATATGACTGCCAAAAACCGGCTGAACGCCGATCTCTTCAAGGATTACAGAGGCGACGGCTATCAAATCGAGTTCAGAGTCAGCGACAACGGCACAAACACGGTGAACGACGTGTTCAACGCCACCATCGGATTCCACGCCGTCACCGCCGTCGGCGACACCTACGTGGTGCCTGAGCCTCCGGAACCTTTACCGGAGTAAAACCGCGTTTTCACCGCGCTTCGGCGCGGTTTTTTTACGACCTTCGTTCGATTGAGACAATCAAAGCGATTTTCACAAAAACTTCTAAAAGCCCGAATACGTCACTGAAACCCGTAGATATTATACGTAGGTGTACATTAGAATAGAATCAGTGATACACCATTGAGTTCAGAGTTTTTGACAACGGCACAAACACGGTAAACGACGTGTTCAACGCCACCATCGGATTCCACGCCGTTACCACCATCGGCGACGACTACGTATTCTCCGGCAAGCTGTAAAACAAAACAAGTACTCCCTCCGCTTCCGCGCGGAGGGAGTTTTTTTGCTTATATCGTACCGGCTAACTTAATCCGATTTGTTGCCGAGGGAGTCCAAAAGTTCGGCGAACTGCTCCACTTCCTCGAAACGGAGGTACACGGAGGCGAAGCGGACGTAGGCCACGGTGTCAATTTTCTTCAGGGCCTCGGCCACCAGGCCGCCCACTTCCTCGGCGGCTATTTCCCGAACGCCCATATCGTATATGCGGCGGCGGATACTCATGGCCTTTTCCTCCAGAAGCTCCTTTGACACGGGCCGCTTCTCGCAGGCCAAAACCATGCCCTTCAGCACCTTATTCAGGTCAAAGGGCTGCCGTCTGCCGTCCTTTTTGCGGACCTTGACGGTTATCTCGTCCACGTACTCGTTGGTGATGAACCGTCTGCCGCAGACAAGGCACTCCCGGCGACGCTTCAGCCGGGCGCCGTCGTCAACGGTGCGTGTCTCCAAAACTTTATCGTCATCGCACGCGCAAAACGGACATTTCATAAGGTTTCTCCCATATATGTAAAAAGGGCTGTGAAAACAGCCCTTTGTAATTGTTACGCTTTTTCCAGCTCGAAGGCTTTGTGGAGAGCCCGAACGGCGGCCTTAATCTTGTCCCGTTCCACGAGGCAGGTGATGCGGATTTCGCTGGTGGTGATGGAATAGATGTTGATTCCCTCGGCGGCGAGAGCGGCAAACATGGTGCTGGCATAGCCCGGGGAGGTCTTCATGCCGCTGCCCACCACGGAGACCTTGGCCAGAACGGAGTCGGTGATGACGTCCGCGGCCTCGATGTCCTTGTCGATGGGGGCGATGATTTTCTTGGTCTTTTCCAAGTCCTCGTCCGCCACGGTGAAGGAAAGGTCGGTTTTGCCCGCCACGCTTACGTTCTGCACGATGACGTCAACGCTGATACCCGCGTCGGAAAGAGCCTTGAAGAGCTTGGCGGCCACGCCGGGCTTGTCGGGCACACCAACGATGGTGATTCTGGTAACGTCGGTGTCGTGGGCGATTCCGCGAACGGGGTTTCTTATTTCCATTTCGGCATTCTGGGAATTCATTTCATGATCCTCTCTTGTGATTAAAGTTCCGGGGGCGTCCTTGAGGCTGTGGGCCACCAAGATGTCGACGCCGTAAATCTGTCCCAGCTCAACGGCCCGGGAATGCATTACTCTGGCGCCCTGTCCGGCCAGCTCAAGCATTTCCTCGTAGGAGATGGTTTTCATCTTCCGGGCGGCGGGTTCCACTCTGGGGTCGGCGGTGTAAACACCCTCAACGTCGGTATAAATCTCGCAGGCGTCCGCGTTGAGCGCGGCGGCAAGAGCCACGGCGGTGGTGTCGGACCCGCCTCTTCCGAGGGTGGTAATCTCCGCCCAGCCGCTGTTTTCGGTGATGCCCTGGAAACCGGCCACGATAACAACGTTGCCCTTGGCAAGTTCTTCTTTAAGGCGTTTGCTCTCAACCTTGCGGATTCTGGCCTTGCCGGCCTTGGACTCGGTGATAACGCCGGCCTGTCCGCCTGTGAGGGACACGGCCTTCACGCCCAACTTGTGGAGCGCCATGGCCATAAGAGCGCTGGAGACCTGTTCGCCGGTGGCAAGCAGTTTGTCGAGCTCCCGCTCGTCGGGTATTTTGGTCAAAGACTTGGCCATGCTGATGAGTTCGTCGGTGGTGTCTCCCATTGCGGAAACAACGACAACGACCTTATCCTTTTCGGCCCGCTTTGCCACGCGCTCGGCTATGCGCGCTATTTTTTCGGTGGTAGCGACGGAACTTCCGCCGTATTTCTGAACTACCGTCAAGATAATCCTCCCGCCGCCGAAAGCGGCATCTTCTTAGATTAACGATTTGTATTGATTATTATACCACAAACGGGACATACTCTCAAATTTCTATATTGTGCCCGTGATTTTGTTCCCGCCGTCAACGAGAACGACTTTTCTCGCCGCGTTCTCCGGCTCGTCGGTGAGGCAGAAAGCGGCGATTATGATTCTGTCGCCCACCTTGGCCTTGTGGGCGGCGGCGCCGTTGAGGCAAACCACTCCGCTGCCCCGCTCCCCGGCAATGGCGTATGTCTCAAGCCTCTCGCCGTTGTCAACGTTCCAAACTCTTACTTCTTCCCCCTCGAATATGCCCGCGGCATCAAGCAAATCCGCGTCCACGGTGACGCTCCCCACGTAGTTAAGGTCGCATTGGGTTATCGTCGCTCTGTGAATTTTGCTTTTGCATATACTTATAAGCTTCATTGTTTTGGGTACTTCCGATCTTGATCTTCGCCGACCGGGTGTCCGGCGGCAGCTCTATTTCGTTCATGTCGTAAAGCATGCGGGCGGGCTTTCTGCCGTTCAGCTCCGTGAGGGTGGCCACTATGCCCGGCGCCAGCTTTATCCTGTACCCCTCAAATCTCTTTTTCGTGCGCTCCGTGAGAGCGATGTCGGATATTATGAGTATATCCCTGTCCGTAATCACCCGGCATCTGACGTTGCCGAAGAGCGTGGGCAGGTTTCCGAAGTAAAGTCCTTTCTCGGTCCACTCGTCCTTAACACCGGAAAGGAGCATCAGCGTGTCGTCGCTTTCCCGCACGAGGCTGTTTCGGACGAAACTTATGTAGGAGGCGGAGAACCAGCCGTGGGGCATATCGCCCTCGGCCAAAGTGTTGTCCTTCAGGTTCATTCCCTCCGGATAGGACCACCAACCCTTCGTGGGGTCGTTGCCTAAAGTCCAATCCAGCACCGTCTGGGCCCGGTAGTACTCGTCGGTCATGAGCCAGCCGACGGCCATATCCAAACCGGCGTAGGGCCAGTAGTGGTCCCGGTGGATGAAGCCGCCGTTTTTGAAGTGGTTCGACCAATAGTAATCGAAGGAGGTCTGCACCAGGAAGTCCTCGGTGTCCAGCACGTCGCAGGGCCAGAGACCGCAGGAAGTGCCCCGGGCGGAGGAGGATGTCTTTATATCCTCGGGACCGTTGGGAATATACTCTATGCCCTCTTTCTCCGCCAGCTCGTGAACCTGAGCGGTGAAAGTCTCGAAGAGTTTCAGT
Organism: Abditibacteriota bacterium; assembly: GCA_017958015.1. Lineage (GTDB taxonomy): Bacteria > Armatimonadota > UBA5829 > UBA5829 > UBA5829 > RGIG10368. The sequence goes on from JAGDDM010000175.1 coordinate 8,264, forward strand.
CCCTCGGCGGCGTATCTCGACGCCCTTGAGCGGTTTCCGGCTTCTCCGGCCAGATAGGCGCCCTCAAGAAGCCCCCGGACCGCCCAGAAGTCGTCCCAATAGTGGTGGTCGCTGCCGGAGCCGATGTCCTCGGCGGAAACGGAGGGAGGCATTATGCCGCGCTTATCGGATTTAATCTTGTCGATGATGTAGTCGCAGGCGCCGTAAACCGCGGCGTCAACCGAGGAGAGGAAATCCCTGTGACCGGTGCGGCGATAGTACTGGGCCATGGCGTAGAGAACCTGTCCGGGAGCGTCAAGTTCCGTGTCCTCGGTGCTGCCGGTTTTGGGAGCGTAGCCCCCGTTCTCAAGCCGGAGATCGTCAAGGTACGCCAGGCCGCTCTCAACAAGGTTCATGTTGCGGGTGTAGTAGAAGGCGTCGGCAAAGTAGGCGAAGTCCCGAACCCAGAAGGCGTCGTAGTAGGCGGTGCCGGGCTTGCACACTCCCCCATCGCTCATGATGAGCATGTAGGCGAGGTTGGCGTAGTAGCAGTTCCGGGCGTTCTCGTCGGGAATGTCTATCTCCGTCTCAAAGAGCTTCTTCTGCCACTTGGCGGCAAAGTCGCCGTAGACCTTCTTGTAGTCAATCTTGTCCGGAGATGTGGTGAAGTAAAAAGTTTTCTTCTCCCCGGATTTCAAGGTGAGCTTGTAGCGGGCGGCGGCGGAAACGGTGCAGTCCTTGCCCGCCTCTCCCTTGGAGTCCGGAATCTTGCCGGAGGGAATGAAGCAGGTGACGTCCTTTTTCGGGTCCTGACTGATGTAGGAAGCGAACTCGTCGGGCTTTGTGACGCACCGCAGGAAAAGCTTGCCGCCGGTGTTGATGTTGCCGCCCTCAAGTTCGATGTAGGTGGGAGCGGAGTAACCGCCGATGACTCTGTTGGGAGCGATGACCGCGTACAAATCCAGGGTCCGGTCCTCGTCACCCATGTTCTTCACGTCCACGGCGCTGACCAGGAAGTCCTCGTCGTAGCCCGCGAAGGTGGTGGCGGAGAAGAGAACTTTGTCCTTTTCCCACTCGGCAACGGGCGCCGGAAGGCAGCCCTCCGCCAGCTTCCGCTTGCAGTCTTTGAGGGAATCCGCGGGAGTGATAATCTTTTTCGCTTCCGGGTCCGCCACGATGAAGTAGGCGGTGTAGGACTCCGAGCCGGGCTGAACCTCGCCGCCGGGACCCACAAAGGCCTCAAGCTCCCCGTCCATGTTGCCCGCCACCGTCCAAACTCTGCCGGTGCGGCCCTGGGGAGCCTTATCGAAAAAAGAACGGGATATTTCGCCGCCGCAGCCCGCAAGAAGCAGAGCGAGCAGCAAGGTCCCGGTAACGAAAGATTTATTCATCTGCCCTAAGCACTCAGTTTTTTCGCTTTCAGAACCGCTTCCACGGCGGCGTAGATGTGGACGCACACCGCGATGAGCAAAAACATCACGGCTCCGAAATTGATTTGATTAAAAAGGGATGACAGGCGGGAAGAGAGGGTTCCCGTCATGGGCATGGCCGGAGCGAAAGCGGAAAAAAGGAACCAGGAGAGAACCACGATAAGGAATATCCACGTTCCCCGAACCACGTCCCCGCAGTATATCTGCCCGAAGCCCGGCACCAGCGAAAAGAGCGCCGCCACAAGGGGCTTCTTTCGCTCGTAAACGGGCACGGGACCCACGGAAACCCGCTTTTTGTACTCCGCGTCGGCTTTGGCCAGCACCGCCTTGGCGTACTTCTCCTCCACCGCGACGGTGTTATGCTCCGCCATGAGAGCCTTATACTGCTCCGCGGCCAGGTCGTAGTTGCCGGCGGCGAAGTGGAGGTCCGCAATCCGCTCCCGCAAGTCCGAATCTCCGGGCGCCAGTTCAAGAGCCTTCTTCAGAAGCTCCGCCGCCAGGGCGAAGTTGCCCCCCAGCTTCGCGGCGTTGGCGCCGGATATGAGCGAGTCCAGTTTGGCGCGGAGTTCCACGCTTTCCGGAGCGGCGGTCATTATTCCTCTCCGCCTTCCTCGTCCAGCTTCTCCGCGGTGGCCTTCCACAGCGTCTCGAGGTCGTAAAACTCTCTCTCTTCGGGAGAGAACAGGTGGACAATGATGTCCCCCAAATCAACCAAAACCCACTTACCCTGGGTGTAGCCTTCACAGGCAAGCTTGCCCAGGCCCGCGTCCCGGCCGTCTTTGATAATGCCGTCGGCGGTGGCCTTGATGTGGGTGTTGGAGGTGCCGGAGGCTATAACGAAGTAGTCCGCCATGAGAGTCCGGTCCCGAACGTCGATAACCTCAACGTCCCGGGCCTTCTTCTCCTCCAGAACCTTAAGCACAAACCGAAGTTTTTCGTCTGTTGTCATTTACTGTACACTCCTGTCGTCAAAATCTTTTCCCACAAGCACGGAAACGTCGAAATCCTCGTTCTTTTCCTTGAGTTCCCGAATGACGCCGCACTTGATGCGTTTTTGAATCTCCTCCGCGGAGGGGCGTTTGTCGTTGTACACGGTTATGACCGTGGTTTCCTCGTCGGTGGTGTCCGCGTTGTCAACCCGAACAACCTCGTGACCCGCCTTCTCGATGGAAGAGCCCGCCAGCCGCGCCACACCGGCGACTCCGGAGCCGTTTAAGACCTCAACCTTAACTTTCTCCGCCGGCTTCGTTCCGGTCTCGCCCTCGAAGTAGAGGTACTTGGAGACCACGTCGGGAATAGCGTCTTTGTCCGGAATCCAATAGCTGACCTTGTTCTCGAAGCCGGGCTCCCCGGGGAGAACCGTCATGTCCATGGTGGCGGGGTCGAAGTCCTTCAGGAGGTCCGCCAGTTCGTTCCAATCCTTCAGGGTCAGGTCGCTTTCGATGTACTTCTTATCAAGGGCCGTCTGTAAAATCTTCGCCCGGTCCGCCTTGGAGGGAAGAGCAAGGATTCTGTTGGCCAGAGCCCGCATGAATATCTGCTGCCGAACGATTCTGCCCGCGGCAACCTTTTCGCCGTCCTCAATCCTGAATCCGCTGTCGCCGTAGGCGTCGTGGCGGAAGCGGACGTAGCCCTCCGCGTCCTTGCCGTTCAGAAGCTGCTTCTCCGGTGAGGCCTTCAGATTGATGTAGAGACCGCCTCTCCGGTCGGTGTAGCGCATGTTCTTGTCAATCTTGATATATACGCCGCCCAAGAGGTCAACAAGCTCCCGGAGACCGGAAGTGGTTGTCTTGACGTAGTAGTCGGTATCCGCAAGGAGAAGATGCTCCACGGTGTCAACCACCTTTTCGGAGCCGCCCATCACGTTGGCGGCGTTGATCTTACATGTTTTGCCGTCTATCTCAACCATGGTGTCCCGGGGAATGGATACGGCGCGGATTTCCTTAGTCTTGGTGTCCAAGGAGAACACGACGATGGTGTCCGAAAGACCGTTTCTCTCGTTCTCGCCGGTGTTGTCCTCGCCTATCATGAGAATACGCACGCACCGTCTGCCTCCGAAGGCGGGCTTGATGGCGGCGGTGATGTTCTCGCCCTTAAGCAGTGTGGACCACTTGCCGATAAACGTGCCGACAAAAACGCCCACACCGCAGCCTATTATTACAGCCAGGATCACCCCGATCCAAGATTTCTTGCTCATATATTATTCCTCCGGGCGTAAAGGCCCTTCTCTTTTATGTAATCGATAACGCAGTCCGGCAGGAGATACCTGACCGTCTTGCCCTCGCCTATTCTCTTCCGTATTTCCGATGAGGACAGATTCATCTGGGGCACCTCAAAGGACTCCACCCTGTCCGCCAACTCCCCGTCGAAACCGGGTCTGTGGGCGCAGACAACGGTGGCCATGTCCGCTATCTCGTGGGCAAGGTGCCAGTTGCCGAAGTAGGTGCCTTCGTCGGAACCCAAAATAAGATAGAACTCGTCCTCCGGATTGCGGCTTTTCAGAATTCGCAGAGTGTCCACGGTGTAGGAGGGACCTTTCCGCTCCGTCTCCAAAGTAGACACTTCGAACTTATCCCGTCCCGCCGCCGCCAGACGCACCATCTCTATCCGGTGGCTCACGTCGATGTTGGGAATCTTATGAGGGGGATTGGGAGCCACCATCAGCAGAACCTTATCCAAATCGTACTCCTCCGCCGCGCAGTTGGCGAGCATCAGGTGGGCGTTGTGGATAGGGTCGAAGGTGCCGCCCATAATACCGATTTTCATCAGCCCCTCAACTGTCCGTTTCCGGTGATGACGTATTTGTATGTTGTAATTTCCGTCAGGCCCATGGGTCCTCTGGCGTGGAGTTTCTGGGTGCTTATGCCCATTTCCGCTCCCTTGCCGAACTCGTAGCCGTCGGTGAATCTGGTGGACACGTTCACGAACACCGCCGCCGCGTCAACCTCCGAGGTGAACCGCTTCGCCGCGGACACGCTGTCGGTGACGATGGCCTCGGTGTGGCCGCTGCCGTACTCGCCGATATGGGCGATGGCGTCCTCAAGGGAATCGGCCACCTTAATCGCTATCTCAAGCTCCAGATATTCCGTGGCCCAGTCCTCCTCCGTGGCGGGAATCATATCCGGATATACCGCCCTGGCGGCCTCGTCGCCGTGCATGGTGACGCCGGCTTCGGCGTAGCGGGCGCAAATCTTCGGCAGAAAATCCTTCGCTATGTCCTTGTGGACAATCAGCGTCTCCGTGGCGTTGCAGACGCCCGGGTTCTGAACCTTGCCGTTGAAGGCAATCTCGCAGGCCATATCGAGGTCCGCGGCGCTGTCGATGTAGGTGTGACAGTTGCCGTCGCCGTGCTCGATGACGGGAATGGTGGAGTTCTCGATAACCGCCTTGATGAGGCCCTTGCCGCCCCGGGGAATGAGGCAGTCGACATATTTCTTCATACGCATAAGTTCCGCCGCCGCCGCTCTGTCCGTGGTTTCCACAATCTGAACGGTACCCTTGGGCACGCCCGCGGTCTCCGCGGCCTCGGCGATAATCTTGGCGATGGCCTTGTTGGAGTTGATGGACTCTTTGCCGCCCCGGAGAATAACCGCGTTGCCCGCCTTCAGGCAGAGAGCCGCCGCGTCGGCGGTGACGTTGGGCCGGGACTCGTAGATGATGCCGATGACCCCGATGGGAACCCGCACCTTGCGAATTTCCATGCCGTTGGGGCGCACGTAGCCCTCGATGGTCTCACCCACAGGGTCCCGCAGCGCCGCTATCTGGCGCACGCCGTCGGCCATAAGAGCGATTTTCTTCTCGGTGAGCTCCAGCCGCTTCAGCATGGCGCTGCTCATGTCCGTGCCCTTTGCCTTATCCAGGTCTATCCTGTTGGCGGCGAGAATCTCGTCTTTGCGGGCCTCGAAAGCCTCGGCCATGGCCAGAAGCGCGTCGTTTTTAACCTTTGTGCCCAAAGTGGCGGTCTTGGCGGATGCCGCCTTGGCGTTTTTGCATATTGTTTCGATGTAAGTCATAAATAATCCCTATCCTTCAACGAGTACCAAATTATCTCTGTGGATTACCTCATCGAAGTCCTTATACCCGATGAGTTCGTGCATCTCGTCGGTGTGCTTGCCTTTTATGATTTTCACTTCGTCGATGTTGTAGTTCACAAGCCCTCGGGCAAAGACGGTTCCGTCCTCACCGGCCACGGACACCATATCACCGGTTTTGAAGCTGCCGGTACAGTCCGTTATACCGATGGCAAGAAGGCTCTTGCCCTTTTCCCGAATCATTTTCTCCGCTCCGGCGTTCACCGTCACGGTGCCTTTGACTCTGTGGCCGAAAACTATCCACCGCTTTTTGCCCCCCATGGCCGCCTGTTTGCCGGCAAAGAGAGTGCCGATGTACTCACCGGCCAGGATGTCGGTGACAACGTTCTCCCTTGAGGCGTCGGCGATAACCATTTTGGAGCCGGAAGCCATGATTGTTTTGGCCGCCTCCAACTTCGTTTTCATACCCCCCACGCCGTTCAGGCCCAGAGAGCCGCCGCCCAGAGCTTCTATTTCGGGAGTAATCTTCGTCACCTTTTCGATGAACTTCGCGTTGGGGTTCTCCGCCGGGTTGGAATCGTAGAGACCCTCGATGTCCGACAGGAGTATGAGCAAATCCGCGTTTATGCCGGCCGCCACGAGAGACGCCAGAGTGTCGTTGTCGCCGAACTTAATCTCGGAGACCGCCACCGTGTCGTTCTCGTTTACGATGGGCATGCAGTCCATGCGGATAAGGGTGTTCAAAGTGTTGCAGGCGTTCAGGTAGCGGACCCGGTCGTTGAAGTCGTCGCGGGTCACGAGAACCTGACCCACCGGAATGCCGAAATCGCCGAAAACGGAGGTGTACACGGCCATGAGCAGACTCTGACCCACGGCGGCCACGCCCTGCTTTTCCGCGATGGTGCCGGGGCGTTTCGTCATGCCCAGTGTTTCCATGCCGGCCCGAATGGCGCCGGAACTGACAAGGACGACCTCAACGCCGCTTTTCTTGGCGTCGGCCAGCTGCTTCGCCAGGACGCTCATTTTCTTTCGGCAGAGGGAGCCCTTTTCGTCCACAAGGGAGCTTGTTCCGACTTTCACAACAAGCCGCTTAACGCCGCTAATACGCTTCGTCACTGTACATAAGCTCCGTATCTTTGATGTAAACCGTGTCGCCGTCCTTGGCGCCCAGCTTCTCAAGTTCCTTTATGACGCCCATCTTGTCCAGCTGGCGGTGAAGGTGCCGAATGGCGTATTCGTTACCCAGATCCGTGCGGGCCACCATCATCTCCACCTTTTTGCCGGTGACTCGGAAGACGTTTTCGTCCTCCTTGATTGCCCGCCACTCCGGTTCCGGCGCCTCAATCGTAAACAGCGCCGTCTCCTCCTCCGGCTCCTCCTCCTTGGGCATGGCGTCAAGCAAATCGCCTATGCGGAACATGAGCTTCTGAAGCCCCTCGCCGGTGACGGCGGAAACCTCGTGGACCTCGTAGCCCTTGGCCTCCAGAGCCGGTTTCAGCTCGGCCACAATCTCCGCCGCGTCGGGCATATCGCACTTGTTGAGGGCCACAATCTGCGGCAGGGACGCCAGACGCTCGCTGTGGCTGGCCATTTCCCTGTTTATTACGTCGAAATCCTCCGCCGCGTTCCGTCCGGTCATGCCGGACACGTCTATCACGTGGACCGTCAGGCGGGTGCGCTCGATGTGCTTCAAAAACCGTATGCCCAGACCCACACCCTCATGGGCGCCCTCGATGATTCCCGGCATGTCCGCCAGAACAAAGGACTTTTCGTCACCCAGGCGCACGACGCCCAAATTGGGAACGAGAGTGGTAAAGGGATAGTCCGCGATCTTGGGCTTGGCGGAGGAGACCCGGGAAATAATGGTGGATTTGCCCACGCTGGGGAAGCCCACGAGCCCCACGTCCGCCAAAAGCTTAAGTTCCAAAACAAGGGACACCTCTTCCACCGGTTCGCCCTTTTCCGCGAATCGGGGAGTCTGGTGCACGGAGTCGGCGAAGGCCGCGTTGCCTCTGCCGCCCTCTCCGCCTTTGGAGGCTATGTATTTCTGGCCGTTTTTTGTGAGGTCGGCCAGAAGCTTTCCGGTTTCGGCGTCCATAATCATTGTGCCGACGGGAACGGAAAGCACCAGATTTTTGGCCGATTTTCCGTATCGGTCGTTGGGGCCGCCGTCGCCGCCTCTGCCGGCGCGGTAATGTTTTTTGTATCTGAAGTCCACAAGGGTATTGACGTTGGCCGCGGCTTTGAAAACAACACTGCCGCCGTGGCCTCCGTTACCTCCCGAGGGGCCGCCTCGGGGCATATATTTTTCCCGGCGGAAGGCCACAAGACCGTTTCCGCCGTCGCCGCCTTTTACGCGGACTTCGACTCTGTCAACAAAATGCATGATTTTTCGATAGGATTTGATTGTAAGGTTGGCGGTGTCGGATTTTAATATCTTTCGCGTCAGCGAACACAAATCGACAAACCGCTGCCATGCGCAAATTTACTTATTATATTTTACCACACATACGCGGAAATATCCACCTATCAAGCCGAATGTGGTATAATAAAAACACAATAAATTTCGGAGTGTGCGTTAATGCTGGGATATGTTCAGGTTTACACCGGTGACGGCAAGGGTAAAACCACCGCCGCGCTGGGTCTCGCTCTGCGGGCGGCGGGACGGGGGCTCAAGGTCCTCATCACCCAATTCGCAAAGGGCTCCGACACCGGCGAGCTCCGCACCCTCAAAGATATCCCGAACATCACCCTCCACCGCTGCGGCACAGAACGATTCCTCACCGAAAACCCCGCCCGGGAAGTCATCGAGAAAACCCGGGAAGGCTTCGCGGCGGTGCGCAGGGAGATTCTCACCGGCCAATACGACCTGGTTGTCCTCGATGAGATAAACATCGCGGTTCACTTCAAAATGATTTCCGCCGAGGAAGTCCTCACCCTCATCGACGACAAGCCCCACCACACGGAGCTCATTCTCACCGGCAGAAAGGCCGCCCCGGAAATCATCGCCCGGGCGGATCTCGTCACGGAAATGCGGAACGTGAAGCATTATTACGACAGAGCCGTGGGAGCGCGCAAAGGTATCGAATATTAGACCTCAAATTCCCTTTTCCCTATTCTCTCCGTATATGATATAATATATTATACTTAAACCAAGGAAGTAAACATGCAAGTCCAAACAACAATAGCAAGCGCAATCAAAAAAATCCTCGATATAAACGAGGTTCCTTTCAACGTTCCCCCCAAACGGGAGTTCGGCGACTTCTCCACCGCCGTGTGTATGCCCATGGCGAAAGTCCGCCGCACGGCCCCGATTAAGATCGCTCAGGAAGTAAAAGAAAAACTTGACGCCCTGAAGCTGCCTTACATCAAGGAAATCATCGTCACCCCTCCCGGCTACCTCAATTTTAAGATAGACCACCCCGCCTACGTGAAGTCCGTTCTGGATAAGATTCGCTCCAAGGGCGAAGACTACGGCAAAGTGAACGTGGGCCGCGCCCGGCGGGTCCTCATCGAGCATACCAACGTGAACCCCAACAAGGCCATGCACATCGGACACCTGCGGAACTGCATCATCGGCGACACCGTCGTCCGCACCCTCCGCAAACTGGGCTACGACGTTCAGGCCTGCAACTACATCGACGACACCGGCGTTCAGGTGGCGGACGTGGTGGTTGCCATGCTCTACATGGACGCCCCCAAATACAAACCCGGCATGGACCTCGCGAAGATTTGGGCGAAGTACGACGGCAAGCAGTCCTTCGACTACTGGTGCTGGGACATCTACTCCCGGGTCGCCGCCGCCTACGACACCGACGAAAAACTGAAAGCCAACCGGGCGGAAGTGCTCCACGCCGTTGAGTCCTGCGAAGGGGAAATCGCCGCTTTCGCCAAAGAAGTGGCAACGAGAATCGTCACCGCCCACCTCAAGACCGTGGGCAGACTGAATGTCACCTACAATCTCCTCAACTGGGAGTCGGATATTTTCCACAGAGGTTTCTGGAACACCGCCTTCGAGCTTTTGAAAAAATCCGGCGCCGTTGTCTTTGAGACCGAGGGCCCCAACAAGGGCTGCTGGGTTGTGCGCTTCGGCAGGGGCGTGTTCATGACCGACGAGGGCCTCAAAAGCGAGGACAAAGTTCTCGTCCGCTCCAACGGCACCGTCACCTACACCGGTAAGGACATCGCCTATCAGATGTGGAAATTCGGCGTCCTGGGCAGAGACTTCCTCTACAAAAACTGGGGCAAACAGATTGACGGCACCATGCTGAAAACCACCGCCCCCGACGGCAAATCGAGCAAACTCTACGGCAGAGCGGACAAGGTCATAAACGTCATCGATATCCGCCAGGCCTACACCCAGGAGATTGTCTATTCCTGCCTGCGGAAGCTGGGCTTCCCCAAGCAGTCCCGGAACTCCGTCCACCTCGGCTATGAAGTGGTTGTTCTCTCCGCGAACGCGGCGAAAACCCTCGGCATGGAAACCGAATCCGGCGGAGCCCAGGCAATGAGCGGCCGCAAGGGTCTGGGAGTCAAGGGCGACGACCTCATCAACGTTATGGCCGCGAAGTTGGCGGAAAAAGGCACATCGAAAAAGAGCGCGGAAATTCTCTCCGCCGGCGCCATCCGCTACTTCATGTCCAAGATTACCACCGGCAAGATGATTGTGTTCGACTTCGACGAAGCGTTGCGCACCACCGGCGACAGCGGCATCTACTGCGAGTACGCCCACGCCAGAGCCTGCTCAGTCCTGGCCAAGGCGGGCATCAAGTCCTTCCGGGGCGTGAAAGTTCCGGACAGAGTGACGGAGACGGAGGAGAACCTCATCAAGAAACTGGACGAGTTCCCCGCCGTTGTCCGCAAGGCCGGCGCGGATCTGTCCCCGGCTCCTCTGGCCCGCTACGCCTTCGACCTGGCTTCCTGTTTCACCGACTACTACGAGACCCCGGACCCGGAAGCGGAAAAGCAGACTCCCTTCTACAAGATTGAGGACAAGGATCTGAAGAAATACCGCCTTGCCCTGGTTGACGCTTTCCGGGCCACCATGGCCAACTGCCTCACAACCTTGGGCATCACCCCTCTGGAGAGAATATAATATGACCGATATTCTCCTCGCCGTCTGCGCCGCGCTCCTTATCATTGTCATCGTTTTGCAGTTTCGCAAGAACGACGGCAAGGTGATGGAGGAACTTCGGCGCCTGAAGGACGACTCCGCCGACAACGCCGAGCGTGTGGGCAAACTGCTTCAGGAGAGAGTGGACAGCGAGGCGAAACATCGGGACAAACGGATAACCGATTTCACCGCGTCCGTGGACAAACAGCTTTCGGAAATGCGAAAAACCATGGACAGCAACATGAGGCAGGTTCACGAAAACCTGGGCGAGATGAAACAGCTCGCCGCCGGTGTAAACGACCTCAAGAAAGTGCTCTCCAACGTGAAAACCCGGGGCATTCTCGGTGAGATTCAACTGGGAACAATTCTGGAAGAGATTTTGGCGCCGGAGCAGTACGAAACCGACATCGCCACGGTCCCAAACAGCGCCAATCGTGTTGAGTTCGCGGTAAAGCTCCCCGGCAGCGGCGAGGGTACGGTTTATCTGCCCATGGACTCCAAGTTTCCCTTGGACGTGTATTCCCGGCTTCTGGACGCCTACGATACCGGCGACAAAGCCCTCATAGCGGCAAGACAAAAAGAGTTGGAGACGAGTCTCCGGAACAACGCCAAGGATATACACGACAAATACATCGCTCCGCCCCACACCACCGATTTCGGCGTGATGTTCCTGCCGGTGGAAGGCCTCTACGCGGAGGCTCTGCGGCTGGGCATGGCGGAAAAACTTCAACAATCATTCAAAATCAACATCGCGGGTCCCACAACCACGGCGGCTCTCCTTAACAGCCTTCAGACCGGTTTCCGCACACTGGCCATTCAAAAGAAATCGGCGGAGGTGTGGAGCGTTTTGGAAAGCGTCAGAGAGGAGTTCGAGACCTTCGGCACGGCTCTCGAGGGAGCAAAGAAAAAAATCGACGCCGCCGGAAGCGAAATGGAAAAGCTCATGACAACCCGAAGCAACGTTATGCGGCGCAAACTCAAAGACATAGCAAAATATTCGGACGACACACCGTCGCTCGATAAATAAAAAGAGGTAAGACATGTTTGATCTCGCTAAAGAAATCAAAGAAACCAAGGTAACGAAAAACGTTACGATCTGGTGGATGGCCCAGGCGGGCTTCGTTTTCAAGACGAAAACCGGCAAAGTCATCTATCTGGACACCTATCTTTCCGACTGCGTGGAGAGACTCTGCGACTTCGTGCGCATCTCCGCCGCTCCCATCGACTACAACGACGTTGAGTGCGATGTGGTCCTCAACTCCCACGAGCACCCGGACCACCTGGACGTGGACGCCCTGCCGGTTATCGCCAAGAACAACCCGAACTGCGTCTTCGCCGGCGCCAAGTCCTGCAAGGACCCCTACAAGGAGTTCGGTATCGAGGAATCCCGGCAGATTATCATGGAGCCGAACAAGTGCTACGAGTTCGACGGCGTGAAGGTCTACACCTGCCGCAGCGACCACGGTGAGCTGGCTCCCGACGCCCTCTCCCTGCTTCTGGACTTCGACGGCTTCAAGGTTCTCTTCACCGGCGACACCGCCTTCAGACCCGAATGGATTAAGCCTCTGGCGGATATGAAGCCCGACATTCTCCTGCCCTGCATCAACGTAGCCTTCGGCAATCTCAATTCCTTCTACGCCGCGGCGTACACGGAAATCATCAAGCCCAAAGTCTCCATCCCCTGCCACCACTGGATGTTCGCCGAGCACGGCGGCAACCCGGCGGAGTACAAGGCCGAGTGCGCGGCAATCTGCCCCGACACCGAGGTCATTCTGGCCAGACCGGGAAGAAAATACGAGTTTTAACAAAAAAGGCTCCCGCGGGGGAGCCTTTTTTGCGCCTTGCGGCTAAGTGATATATCATTGTGCCAACGGCGCTTCGCGTCGCGGGCGCCGGTGGCGCTAATTTTTGTCCTTGATGTCGTTGCCCTCAAGGCGGAGAGCTTTAAGGTTCGTGATTCCGGAGATGCTCTCGGGCAGAGCCGTGAGTTTGTTGTCGCTGATATCCAAAACTTCCAAATCCTTCATGTTGCCGATGCTTTCCGGCAGGGAGGTCAACATATTCTTTTGGAGGAAGAGACTTTTCATGGCCTTGGCGTCGCCGATATTTTCCGGCAGAGATGTAAGCTTGTTGCCGTTAAGAAGCGCGTGCTCCAGTTCTTTCAGTTCCCAAACACTGGGAGGCACCGAATCCAATTTGTTCTCGCCCACATAGAAATTAAACAACCGGGGAAAAGAATCGAACTTGTCCGGAAGGGACGTTATCATATTCCGATTGAACCCGAAATGCCACAGGTCCGTCATTCCCCAAACGCAATCGGGAACGGAAGTAAACCGGTTTCCCGCCACCGACAAAAACCCCAGCTTTTTCATATCTCTCATGCTGTCGGGCAAAGCGGAGAGTTTGTTGTCTGTCAAATCCAGCCACTGCATGTTCTTAAACTCCCCGATACAGTCGGGCATGGTCTCGAACTTGTTGTAGCTGAGATCGAGCCATTTGAGCTTTTTGAGGTTCTTAACGCTTTCGGGCAGAGCGGTGAGACCGTTTTTTGCGAGAATAAGAAACTGCAGATTCGTCAGATTTCCCACTTCCTCCGGCAGTTCCGTAAGGCCGCAGTCCCCGGCGACGATAGTCTCCAGATTCCCGAGCCGAAAAACACCGGGCGGAATACTTCCGATTTTGTTGCCGCCAATGCGGAGAGAGCGGAGATTCGTCAGATTCCCGATCCCGTCGGGCAGAGATGTGAAACCGTTCCTGTATATCTTAAATTCCTTTTGCCCCATTTCGTTAGCGTATCCGATGTCGAGAATTTTCAGTTTTTTGAGGTTCCACACACACTCCGGCAGCGACGTCAATTTGTTGCCGCTGAGATCCAGAGTTTCCAGTTCCCTCAGCTGTCCCACACTCTCGGGCAAAGCCGTAATTCTCTTTTCGGAACTCCGAGCGTAATGAAAGCCGAGGTTGAGAAGATACACATGTCCGCCTTTGATTCCTATTTCGGGCTTAACACCGGTTTCGCGCCAAATATCGCCCACGGCAACCAGTTCCCAGGTTAAAGGCAGAAAAGCGATGACAACGATGATGAGGAGAGCAAGCAGAGAAAAACCGATAATCTTTTTCATGATATATACCCTTTCGCGGACCCCGGCGGCGACCGATTTTAAGCTGTTTCCCGCGCCGGAAAATTTTTGCGGGAAATTATGTTGACGCAACCTATACGGTGAATATTTCCGGACCGGCGAAAAAAATCAAAAAAATTATGCCCCTCCGACAAAAGCCGAAGGGGCTTCAATAAGTCTTTTATAACTCTATTCTCAATTCGCCCTGCCGCAACACGACAAAGGGCGTTTTCGTCATATCCACCACGGTGGAGGGTACGCCGCCGGGGCATTCGCCGCCGTCCAGACAGAAGTCAACCTTGGTTCCCAATGCTTTCATGGCGTCAACGGCGTTCGCGGCGGGCGCTTCCCCGGACAGGTTGGCGGAGGTAGCCACAATGGGTCCGCCGAAGGATTCAAGCAGCTCCAGAGCCGCCGGGTGGTCCGGCACGCGAACCCCGACGGTATCCAGCCCGCCGGTGACCGTATCCGGAATATCCGGATGCTTCCGAAGCACCAGCGTTACGGGCCCCGGCATATACTTTTCCGCCAGAGATAGAGCCTCCGGGCTTATGTCCCGGGCCACGGTATAAAGCAGAGTCGGAGACGCCACCTGAACGGGCAGAGCCTTGCCCCGCTCCCGGCGCTTAATCTCAAAAACACGCTCAACGGCGGCTGTATTCCGAGCGTCGCAGGCGATGCCGTACACAGTCTCCGTGGGAAACACCACGAGGCCGCCCCACCGCAGAACGTCCGCCGCCGCGGCGATATCCGAAGCGGTAATCATTTCTTCACCTCAAATCCCAAAGTGACGATTTCGCGAGCGCCGACGGAAAAGGTTGTTTTGCCCTTCTCGCAGGGCATATCTCCCATGCTCTCCTCGTTCAGGTTCAGCATACGGGCGGATTTCGCGCCGGGAACGGTAACGGAGACGTATTTTTGCTCCCTGTCCAGAGGGTTCCAGAAGCGGACCACAACCATATCCGACCGGTCGGACTTCTTCACGGCGGTGACAACCACGTCCCCCTCGAAGTTCACGAATGAATGGGCCTTGCCCAGAGTCTTTTCGGGAACAATACGTTTCGACGGGTCCTCGCCCACAATGTCGTTCATGTCCTCGCCCCGGGTGTTGCCGCCGATTTTGTATGCCGTGAGGGGAGCGTTAAAGAGCTCCCCTTGGCGCCACACGCTCGCGTCGTTGCAGTCGCCGCCGTGGGGATAGATTGAATACTCCATGTCTTGCATACCCATGCACAGGGCGCCGCTTACGGTGGGACTGCCCACCACCCCGAGGCGGTCGATACTCCGCAGGAGCGTGACGGCGATAGTGTTGTTCTCATTTTTGTAAATCTCGTACTCCGGCAGGCCCTTGGTGATAATACAAAGCCCCTCTTTGCGGTCATTGAGGTCAACCCACTTGTCCATGGGGCAGAGCTCAAAGGGCGGCTCCATGGGACGGGTCACCACGTCGAACTTGCCTCCGCTGTGGGACACGCTCGTCTTGAGATCCGTGGGGAAAAGCACCCGAATCCGATGGTCCCGGGCGTTGTTGAAGAGTTTCACCTTCACGTCCACCCTCGGCACGCCTTTGTGAATCGTGTAGTCGGTGTAAATTATGCAGTCAACAACGTTCTCCGAGCGGGTCTTTTCGTCGATCATTTTCTCCGGCACCCGCAGAGAGCCCTCAACCCTCAAGGTGGCGGCCACGGGGTTGTTGGTCGTGATGAAAGCCTTCACGTCCGTCATGCCCACAACTCGGCTGCCTTCAAT
The DNA here is from genome assembly GCA_017958015.1 of Abditibacteriota bacterium. Taxonomy (GTDB): domain Bacteria; phylum Armatimonadota; class UBA5829; order UBA5829; family UBA5829; genus RGIG10368. Next base: position 23,685 of record JAGDDM010000175.1, read on the forward strand.
GATGCCCACGGCGTACTCGTCGCCGCAGTCGCCCCAATCCTCGTACTTGGCGATGTCCTTATATTCTTTCATGACTTTGCCGTTTTCGAGTCTGGCAAGATTCAGTCCCTTTCCGTCCCAGGCAAGGCGCAGATACTCATTCTCGATTATCGTATCGTGACCGAGGTTCTCCCCCGCGGGCGCGGATTTGCCCTTTTCGATCTTATAGACCTTGTAACCGCAGGGCGGCACGTTCTCGGCCAGAAAATCAACGTGAATTCGGCGGACGGGAGTGCTTTTGGGTAGCCGCTCGCCGTGGAGCACCGGGTTTTGATGGTCGCCCCAATCCTCGATGACAGCGTTCACTTTGTTGCCGTCGGGGTCGGTAATGACAAAGTCGGCGCCGCCCTCAAAGGGAGCCATGTCAACGGGGGCGGAAACGTAATCCGTCACCGGCACCGCCATGGCGTTGTAAACCATGATGTTCTCGCCCTCAACATCGATTCGGGAAGCGATTTTGACGAGGGCCCGATCCCGCAAATCCTCCGCCACCTGATTCGTCTCCGCGAAACGGGTCATCATTTGGTCGTGGACCGCATCCACGGAGCAGCCGCAGATGGAGTCGTGGGGGTGGTTGTGCATCAGCAGCTTCCACAGGTACATCATGTAGTCGCCGGGGTACTCCTCACCCAGCATATAACAGAAGGTCTGCAAAGGCTCCGTTTGCTTTTCGATGAGGGTCTGGCACTCGGCGTTGGCCCGCTTCAGATAGAGCCGGGATGTAAGTGTACCGGAGAGACCGTAGGCGGTGGCGCGGTCGTGGCGCATTTCCGTATCTACCACCTCAAGCTCCACCTTGTTTTTCTCAACGTAGTCCTTGGCGTCCTTAATGTAATCCGCCAGCGTGGACTGAACGAGTTTGTAATTCTTCAGTTTCGGATTCACCCGCCGGATGATGTCCGGCAAAGTTTTCTGCACCTCGAAGTGGTCCACGCCGTTCATGAGAAGCAGAGCGTCCACGGCGGAATAAGGCGCCATTTTCTTAACCAGATTCTCGGTGTACTTCACCGCCTCGTCGGTGCCGAAGGGAAACCGCTCCGCGTTGTTGTACCAGAAAGCCAGCTGGGAGGTGAAAACCTCGCTGCCGTCGGGAGAGCGCCAGATGAACTCCATCATCTTGTTCTCCCCCCGACAGTCCCTGCCTCTGCCGAAGATACAGCAGTCGATATCGAAGCCACGCAAAATCTGGGGCATCTGGGACACGTTGCCGAAGTTGTCGGCCAGATAGCCCACCTTCATGGGCTTGCCGTACTTCTCGGCGATTTGATGACCCACCAGAAGGGTGCGGACCAGGGACTCGCCGCTCACCAGATACTCGTCGCAGAGCTGATACCAGGGACCCACAATTATCCGCCCCTCTTTAATGTACTTCGCCAGCTTTGCCTCCTTCTCCGGGTGAATCTCAAGGTAGTCCTCCAGGACGATTGTCTGTCCGTCGAAGTTGAAGGAGGTGTAAGTGGGGTCGTTGTCGAGGATGTCGAGGAGTTTGTCCACCGCGTCAACAAGGCGCATGCGGAAGTTTTGGAAAGGCAGATACCATTCCCGGTCCCAGTGGGTGTGGGAAATGACGTGGAGAGTGCGGATTTCCGATTCCTCCGCGGCGAAGGCGGAAGCGGAAACGAGGAGGATGAGAATAAACGGAAGGAGTTTTTTCATGGCCGTTCCTTTCATTTAAAGCGGGCGGTCACCACCCGGGGAATGCCGCCGTAGTCGTCGGTAACGGTTACGGAATCGGCGCCGGCGAGGCGGGCGATTTCCGCCACCTCCGCCGACTGCCCGACGCCTATCTCAAGGATAAGAGCGCCGTCGGAAGCGAGATATTTCGGTCCCTCGGCGAATATCCGCCCGTAAAAATCGAGACCGTCAAAGCCGCCGTCAAGGGCGGTTCGGGGTTCGTGCTCCGCCACCTCGGGCTGGAGCATATCCAAATCCGATGTGGGAATGTAAGGCGGATTGGAGACGATAACGTCGAAAGTCATACCTTCAAAGGGTGCGAACAAATCCCCCTTTCGGACTTCGTAATTGTCAAATCGAGAGCCGTTTTAATTCGAGAGTCTAACGGCAACGTCGGAGATGTCGGAGGCGTAAACCCGGACGCCGGGAGCGTGTTCGGCAACGGCGATGCCTATGGCTCCGCTGCCGCAGCAAAGGTCGAGGAGCGTGTCTTTGCCCGCCAGAGCGTCGAGGGCGGCGTCCACCAGAAGTTCCGTCTCCTGCCGGGGAACGAGAACGCCGGGGACAACCTTCAAATCGAGATCGTAAAACGCCCTGCTTCCGATTATGTAAGCCAGGGGCTCCCGCCCCGCCCTCCTCGCGATAAGAGCGTCGTATTTCGCGGCGATATCATCCCGGATTTCCGTTTCCGGATGGGCCGCCATCGCCGTCCGGCTCAAACCGGAAGCGTATTCCAGGAGCAGACGGGCATCGAGCAGAGATGACCCGACACCCGCGGATTCGAGACGCTCCGCGCCCCGCTCGAGAAGGGATTTCAGGGTCATTCCGCTCCGAAAATCTCTCTCATGTTCTTCTTGTAGGCTTCCACGCCGGGCTGGTTGAAGGCGTTGACGCCGGTGAGGCCGGCGCTGAGACCGCAGGCCTTTTCGAAGAAGTAAATCATGGCGCCGATGGTGCGCTCGTCAAGGGAAGCCAGGCGGATTGTGATGTTGGGCACGCCGCCGTCTCTGTGGGCCTTGGCGGTGGCTCTGTACGCCACGTCGCTGACGTAGTTCATATCCTTGCCGGCCACGTAGTTGAGTTTGTCGATGTTCTCCTTGTCCTCGGGGACAACGCAGTCGGAGCTTTCGTCCTCGAACACAACGAAGGTCTCGGCGAAAATGCGGGTGCCGTCCTGAATGAATTGGCCGATGGAGTGAAGGTCGGTGGTAAAGTCGGCGCTGGCGGTGAAGATGCCTTTGCCGTCCTTGCCCTCGCTTTCGGCGTAGAGCTGTTTCCACCACTCGGCGAAGTAGTGGAAGCAGGGCTCGAAGGAGGCCAAAATCTCCACGGACTTGCCGCCCCGATAGAGCAGGTTCCGCACACCGGCGTATCTGTAAGCGGGGTTGGTTTCGACGGACTCCGCGTCGCAGGCCTTGGCGCATTCGGTGGCGCCGGCAACCAGCGCGTCGATGTCGATGCCGGCGTAGGCTATGGGCAAAAGTCCCACGGAGGAGAGGACGGAGTATCTGCCGCCCACGTTGTCGGGAACGGTGAAAGTCTCGTAGCCGTCCTTCTTGGCAATCTCCAAAAGGGCGCCTTTGCGGGCGTCGGTGGTGACGAGAATCTCCTTGATTGAGCAGTTGTCCAGCTTGCGGACCAGTCTGAAGGCCACGCCGGGCTCCAAAGTGGTGCCGGACTTGGAGATGACGTTCACCGCCACCCGCTTGCCCGCCAGTTTTTTCTTAACGGCGTTGAAATACCGGCCGGAGGTGTTGCAACCCAGGTACATCACCTTCTCCGGGTCCTCAGCCAGAGCCTCTATAACGGCCCGGGAGCCGAGGTAAGAACCGCCGATGCCGATAACCAGCATAACGTCGGTGCTCGGCCGGAGCCGTTCGGCGGCGGCTTTCACTCTGGAGAGCTCCGAATCGGGAACAATGGCGTCGGGCTTCAGCCAGCCGGTGAAGTCGGCGCCGGGGCAGGTGCCCTCCTTGAGGGCCTTGTTGGCGGCGTTAAGTTCGTCGAGAACACCGTCGAGGCTCGCAACCTCGGGGGCGGCGTTCGTTATGTCTACTTTGATGGGAAGTTTCATTTTCTTTGTCCTTTCTTCAATATCCAAAGTTGTTCTTTCACTTTTATATTCCGCTTCCGCAGGTTTCTGCTTCCGCGGTATGTGTTGTAATCCTTAATTCTGAGCTCCGTCTCCCCGTAGCCCGACAGAAGCGCCCTCAGTTCCTCCTGGGGAATGAGTCCCTCGTTGTTGTAGGAGAGGAGGATATATTTCGCGTCAACGGCGTCGATGAGGCCCCTCAGAGCCTCCGCCGCCGTGCCGGGACTGTTGTAGGGCGACCTGTTCCAATCCTTCAGTATGCCGCTTACCCCGTCCTGTATATCCGGCTCCATGTCCGGCGAGGCGATGATGTTCAGCATAAAGTAGTTGGAACCGTAGGGGTGGCGGTTGTAAGGGGGGTCCAAATAGGCCATGTCGTAGCCCTTTCGCTCCCTCGCCGCGCTCTCCGCGTCGTCCCGAAGGACCTCAACGTCGCAGTCCGCGGGATAAAACATGGGCATGTCGAGGACAATGTCTTTCATTATGCGCCCCAGAGCGTTGGCGCCCCGACCGCCGAACTTGCCCACGCCGTTTTGCTTGTGAAAACCTTTGAAAACCCCGGAGGTGTTGGTGTGCACCGAGGCCTTCTCAATCAGGGGAGCAAGGCAATAGTCCCGCTCCGACTCCGGAATCTCGGTGAAGATATACTCCTTGGCGGTGTCGATGAAAACCCCGTTTCGGCGGGTGTAGAAAACACGCTCTCCGGGCTTTATGAGGTCGTCGTTCTCCGGCGCGTAGTTGGCGGCGATGAAACCGGGTTTTTGGGGCAGATTGTTTATAATCTCAATCCGCTCCCTTGTCCGCCGTACCGCCTCCGCCGACGGGTTCGCCAGTCGGCAGGAGTTCACCACCCGGGAATACTCCTCCAAATCGCACACCGTCAGGCGGCTCGCTTCCGTCTTGAGGTACCCGGAAACAGCACCGCTGCCGGCAAAACCCTCGAACACGGAGAGTTTGTCCCTGCCCAGCGCCCTTTTCACACACTCCACACCTTCGGCGATGAAAGGCAGCAGCGCCCTTTTGTTGCCGATGCAGGTGATGAGCCCCGAAGTGAAATAGGGATGGGAAAAATCAGTCATTTACCGCCGCCGTATTAAAGCGATTCATTGTGGGCTCAAGTCCCTCCTCGATGAACATCTCGATGGCGTCCGCCGCGGTCTCAAGGCTCACGTCCATAAACTCCCGGTCCTTGCGGGACATTCTGCCGAGAACGTGGTTTATGGCCTCGCCGCCGTGGCCGATTCCCAGCCGCATTCGCGGAAACTCTTGGGAGTGAAGGTGGCTTATGATTGACTTCATGCCGTTGTGCCCCCCGGCGGAGCCTTTGGGTCTTATGCGGAGTTTGCCCAAGGGCAGATCCATGTCGTCGTATATGACGAAAATATTCTCCGGGGCGATGTTGTGCTTGCGGGCAAGCTGTCCCACCGCCAGACCGGACTCGTTCATGTATGTCTGGGGCTTAACCAGCAAAATCTCCTCGCCCAGGTGATTGTGGGACGCCACCATAGCGTGCGCGGGTGATGAGCGAAAGCGCAGGCGGTGCTTCTTCGCGAAGATGTCCAGCACGTCGAAGCCCACGTTGTGGCGGGTGTGGGCGTATTTTCTGCCGGGGTTTCCCAGCCCCACAATCATGTATCTCAAAACATTGCGCCTTTCGCTGTTCCCAAAACGCCGACGGGTCTCGCTGTGGGAGACACGCCGGCGGAAATCGGACACGCTCAGTGTCAGTTGTGACCTTTCCAGTGCTTGCTGAAAATGTTGCTGACGCTCTTTTCGTAGTGAATATTGTTGATGGCGTTGGCAAGGAGGCTGGCGATGGAAACCACCTCAATCTTGCCGCTGTCCTTGGCTTCCCGGGTCAGAGGAAGGGTGTCCGTCACGATGAGTTTGGTGATGGGCGATTCCTTCAGTCTGTCGATGGCGGGGCCGGAGAGAACCGCGTGGGTGGCGGCCGCGTAAACTTCCTTGGCGCCCCGAGCCATGAGGGCGTTGGCGCCGTTCACGATGGAGCCGGCGGTGTCGATGATGTCGTCGATCATGATGGCCCGCTTGCCCTGAACCTCGCCGATAATCTGAACGACCTCAACCTTGTTGGGTTCCGGTCTGCGCTTGACGATAATCGCCATGGGGGCGCCCAAATATTCCGCCAAACCCTGGGCTCTGGCCACGCCGCCCACGTCCGGGGAAACAACCACGATATCGTCGGAGATTTTCATGTTCTCCGCCAGATACTTGGCGATGATGGGACCGCCGTAGAGGTTGTCAACCGGAATGTCGAAGAAGGCCACAATCTGACCGGCGTGGAGGTCGGTGGTGAGCAGTCTGCTGGCGCCGGCGGAGGAGAGGAGGTTGGCCACAAGCTTCGCGGTCACCGGTTCTCTGGGCTTAACCTTCCGGTCCTGTCTGGCGTAGGCGTAGTACGGGAGCACCACGTTGATACGCCGGGCGGAGGCCCGCTTGAAGGCGTCGATTGTGATGAGCAGCTCCATAAGGTGCTCGTTGACGGGGGTCACCATGGACTGGACGATGAAAACATCGTCGCCCCGGACGCTTTCGTTAATC
>JAGDDM010000176.1 GCA_017958015.1 Abditibacteriota bacterium
AAATATCTAAACCGAAACACGAAATCCGCTGTCGGAAAAAAATCCTAAAAACCGGCGAAAAAAGGTGTTGACAGGGGCAGAAATATGTTGTATAATCTTTATGTAAACCGTTGAAGCGGAGATAAAGGCAGTGATGCCCTCACAGAGAGCCCGTGTTGCTGAGAGTCGGGTAGGAAACAAGTTGTCAAATGGACCGCGGAGGGCGCGGTGAAAGGGGGGCGAGCAACCCCGAGTAGCTTGCGACGTCGGGACAGGCGTTAATTGTCGGGGATATGAAGGTATCCCGCTAAGCGCACGGGTCATGCCGTGAAACAAGGTGGCACCGCGGATAACACGAATTATTCGTCCTTGGCGAAAGAGGTTTTCGTCTTGGGCGTTTTTCTTTTGACTCCCAAACGAAAATCCGGGAGTCATTATTTTTATAAGGAGAGCAAGTATGAAAATCAGACCCACCCTTGAGGAAGTCAGGGAACTGGCCGCCACCGGCAACTACGATGTTGTGCCGGTCAGCTGCGAGATTCTCTCCGACTTCACCACACCCATCGAGACAATGCGGATACTCAAAAACGTGTCCACCCACTGCTACATGCTGGAATCGGCCCAGGCGGACGACAAGTGGGGCCGCTACACGTTCCTGGGCTACGATCCCAAAACGGAAATTACCTGCATCGACGGGGAAATGAAGATAGGGGCCCTCACCGTCACCACCGACAACCCCTCCAAGTATCTTCGCCAGGTTCTGGCGGATTACAGAAGCCCCCGGCTTGACTATCTGCCGTCCTTTACCGGCGGTCTTGTGGGCTACTTTTCCTACGACTACCTCGGTTACAGCGAGCCCCAGGTTCGCGTGGGCGCGGAGGACACGGAGAACTTCAAGGACGTTGACCTCATGCTCTTCGAGAAGGTTATCGCCTTCGACAACATGCGCCAGAAGATTGTGCTCATGGCAAACATGCGCCTGGGGGACATTGAGGTTGAGTACAACCGGGCGGTGATGGAGCTGGAGCGCCTTGTTGACCTCCTTCGGAACGGCGCCAAGAAAAAGGAGCCCGGCGGCAAGATTACCGGCGAGATAACCCCCCTGTTCAGCAAGGACCGGTTCTGCGCCATGGTGGAGCGGGGCAAGCACTACATTCGGGAGGGCCACATCTTCCAGATAGTTCTCTCCAACCGCCTTTCCGCTCCCTTCGAGGGCAGCCTTTTGAACACCTATCGTGTTCTGCGCACCATCAACCCCTCGCCCTACATGTTCTACTTCGCCGGTACCGACGTTGAAGTGGCGGGCGCATCCCCGGAGACGCTGGTGAAGCTGGAAAACGGAATCCTCCACACCTTCCCCCTGGCGGGCACGCGTCCCAGAGGAAAGACCGACGAGGAGGACAAGGCTCTGGAGGCGGAACTTCTGGCGGACGAAAAGGAACTGGCGGAGCACAATATGCTGGTTGACCTCGGCCGCAACGATCTGGGCAAAGTCAGCGACTTCGGCACCGTGGAGGTGGAGGAGCTTCACTCCATAGAGCGGTTCTCCCACGTGATGCACATCGGCTCCACGGTTCGGGGCAAAATCCGGGAGGACAAGGATGCCCTTGACGCTATCGAGGCGGTTCTCCCCGCGGGAACCCTGTCCGGCGCCCCCAAGATTCGGGCCTGTCAGCTCATAGGCGAGCTTGAGAACAACAAGCGGGGCATCTACGGCGGCGCCATCGGCTACATCGACTTCACCGGCAACATGGACACCTGCATCGCCATCCGCATAGCCTACAAGAAGAACGGCAAAGTGTTCGTCAGAAGCGGCGCGGGCATCGTGGCGGACTCCGTGCCGGAGAAAGAGTATGAGGAATGCCTCAACAAGGCCAAATCCTCGCTGAAATCTTTGGAACTCGCTCGGGAGGAAGACTTATGATTTTGCTTATCGATAACTACGACAGTTTTTCCTACAACCTCTATCAGTACGTGGGTGAGATAAACCCGGACATCAAAGTGATTCGCAACGACGAAATGACCGTGGAGGAGATAAAGGCTCTGCGCCCCAAGAAGATTATCATCTCCCCGGGGCCCGGCAGACCGGAGGACGCGGGAGTCATCATCGACGTTGTTAAGACCCTGGGCCCGGACATTCCCATTCTGGGCGTCTGCCTGGGTCATCAGGCCATTTGCGCCGCGTTCGGAGCGAGGATAACCTATGCCCGGGAGCTTATGCACGGCAAGCAGTCGCTGACGGAGTTCGACCCGGAGTGTCCGCTCTTCGTCGGATGTCCCAAACAGGCTCTCGTGGCCCGGTACCATTCGCTGGCGGCGGATTCCGGCACCATTCCCCAGTGTCTGAAGATAACGGCCCTCACCGACGGCGGCGAGATCATGGCCGTAAGCCACCGGTTCCACCCCATATACGGATTGCAGTTCCACCCGGAATCGATTATGACCCCGGACGGCAAGACAATCCTCCGGAACTTCATAAGGGAGATGTAAAGTGATAAAAGAAGCCATCGTTAAAATCGTAAACAAAGAAGACCTTACCTACAACGAGGCCTACGCCGTGATGAACGAAATCATGAGCGGCGAGACCACACCCACCCAGAACGCCGCTTTCCTGTCCGCGCTCTCCACCAAGAGCGCCCGGGCGGAGACCACCGACGAGATAGCCGGATGCGCCGCCGCCATGCGGGATCACGCCATGAAAGCGGAAGTGGGGGAGGTGTTCGAGATAGTGGGAACCGGCGGCGACAATGCCCAAAGTTTCAACATCTCCACAACCTCCGCTCTGGTTGCCGCCGCGGGAGGAATGAGAGTGGCCAAGCACGGCAACAGAGCCGCCTCCTCCAAGTGCGGCACCGCCGACTGCCTTGAGGCGCTGGGCGTCAACATCCGCCAAACGCCGGAGAAGTGCAAAGAGCTTCTGGACGAGGTCGGCATATGCTTCTTCTTCGCCCAGATGTACCACACTTCCATGAAGTACGTGGGCGCCATACGCAGGGAGCTGGGCTTCCGCACCGTGTTCAACATTCTGGGGCCCCTCACCAATCCCGGAAGCCCCACCATGCAGCTTTTGGGCGTCTACGACGAGTATCTCATCGAGCCTCTGGCACGGGTACTCATCAGCATGGGCGTCCGCCGGGGCATGGTTGTCTACGGCAAGGACAAACTGGACGAGATTTCCATGAGCGCTCCCACGGCGGTGTGCGAGATGAAGGACGGCTGGTTCAGGTCCCACATCATCGCGCCGGAGGACTTCGGTTTTGAGCGGTGCTCCAAGGCGGACCTCGTCGGCGGCACTCCCGAGGAGAACGCGGAGATTACCCGGCGGATTCTCGCCGGTGAGAAGGGCCACAAGCGGAACGCGGTTCTCATGAACGCCGGCGCCTCCCTCTGCATCGGCGGCAAGGCTTCCGACATGGCGGAGGGCATCAAACTTGCGGCGGAGATAATCGACTCCGGCGCGGCGGCGGCTACCCTCCGCAAGTTTATCGAGGTGAGCAACCGATGACGGTGCTGGATAAACTGGCGGATTTTGCCCGGCAGCGGGTGGAAGCGTCCAAAAAGCGGATGCCGATGAGCGCCATGCGCCTTGAGGCTCTCGACATGCCCAAGGGTGATTTTCCCTTCACGGCGGCGCTGGCGAAGGAGGGGCTTTCCTTTATATGCGAGTGCAAAAAGGCGTCTCCCTCAAAGGGTCTCATCGCGCCGGAGTTTCCCTACCTCCGCATCGCCGAGGAGTACGAGGAAGCCGGGGCGGACTGTGTGTCGGTGCTGACGGAGCCGGAGATGTTTCTGGGCAGCGATATGTATCTGCGGGACATCGCCCGAAGGGTTTCGATTCCCTGCCTGCGGAAGGACTTCGTTGTGGACGAGTATATGCTCTACGAAGCCAAGGCTCTGGGCGCGGCGGCGGCTCTGCTTATCTGCTCGATATTGGACGACGCTCAGCTCAGGGACTACGGCGACATCTGCGCCGGTCTGGGGCTTTCCGCCCTGGTGGAAGCCCACGACGAGGAAGAGATTGAGCGGGCGCTGAAGAGCGGGGCGAAGATAGTTGGCGTCAACAACCGCAACCTGAAGGACTTCTCCGTGGACACCGGTAACAGCCGCCGTCTGCGGTCGCTGGTTCCCGGGGGCGTGCTCTTTGTCTCCGAAAGCGGGGTTAAGACCGCCGAGGACTGCGCCGAAGCCGCGGCCATGGGTGCCGACGCCGTTCTCGTGGGAGAAACACTCATGCGGGCCGGTGACAAAAAGGCGAAACTTGCCGAACTTCGGAGCCTGCTGTGACGAGGATTAAGCTTTGCGGTCTCTCAAGACCCCGGGATATCGAGACGGCCAACGACCTGATGCCGGATTACATCGGCTTTGTGTTCGCTCCCAAAAGCCGGCGGTACGTGACGCCGGATAGGGCGGCGGAGCTGAAAGCCCTGCTGAACCCGAGGATTAAGGCGGTGGGCGTGTTCGTTGACGAGGAGCCGGATATGGTGGCGGCGATTGACGCCATAGACATTATCCAGCTCCACGGCAAAGAGGACGAAACATATATAGCCCGTCTGCGGCGGCTGACCTCAAAGCCCATAATAAAGGCTTTCAAAGCGCCGAACTTTGAGGGCGTAAACGATAGCTCCGCCGATATGATTCTTCTCGATTCCGGCGCGGGTACGGGCAAGACATTCGATTGGAACATTATCAAAGACATCAAACGACCCTACTTTTTGGCGGGGGGACTGGATCCCGCCAACGTCGCCGAAGCCATAAGACGATTGAGGCCCCACGGCGTTGACGTCAGCGGCGGCATAGAGACGGATGGATTTAAAGATAAGGAAAAGGCGGCGCGGTTTGTCGCCGCGGTCCGAAAGGAAGACAATTATGACTAATCCGAAAGGCAGATTCGGCGTCCACGGCGGGCAGTACATACCGGAAACCCTCATGAACGCCGTCATGGAATTGGAAGAGGCCTACAACCGGCTGAAAGTCGACCCGGAGTTCAATCGGGAGCTGACCGCGCTCTTCAACGAGTACGCCGGCAGACCCTCAAGGCTCTACTTCGCCGAGAAGATGACGAAGGATCTGGGGGGCTGCAAGATATATCTGAAGCGGGAAGACCTGAACCACACCGGCGCCCACAAGATTAACAACGTTCTCGGTCAGGCGCTGCTGGCGAAAAAGATGGGCAAAACCCGGCTTATCGCCGAGACGGGAGCCGGTCAGCACGGCGTGGCCACCGCCACCGCCGCCGCTCTCATGGGCATGGAGTGCGTCGTGTTCATGGGTGAGGAAGACACCAAGCGGCAGGCTCTCAACGTGTACCGAATGCGGCTTTTGGGGGCGGAGGTTGTTCCCGTCACCACCGGCACGGCCACACTCAAAGACGCCGTGTCCCAGGCCATGCGGGAATGGACATCCCGAATCGCCGACACCCACTACTGTCTGGGCTCGGTCATGGGACCGCATCCCTTCCCCACAATCGTCCGCGACTTCCAGGCGGTGATATCCAAGGAGATTAAGGAGCAGATTATCGCCAAAGAAGGCAGACTTCCGGACGCGGTGCTGGCCTGTGTGGGCGGCGGCTCCAACGCCATCGGCGGTTTCTACCACTTCATAGGCGACAAGGATGTGCGCCTCATCGGCTGCGAGGCGGCGGGCAGGGGAGTGGACACCTTCGAGACCGCGGCCACCATCGCCACGGGGCGGCTGGGCATCTTCCACGGCATGAAGTCCTACTTCTGCCAGGACAAATACGGCCAAATCGCCCCGGTGTACTCCGTTTCCGCCGGTCTCGATTACCCGGGCATCGGCCCGGAGCACGCCTATCTCCACGACAGCGGCAGGGCGGAGTATGTGCCGGTGACGGACGAGGAAGCGGTTTGCGCCTTCGAGTATCTGTCAAAAACCGAGGGTATTATTCCCGCCATAGAGTCCGCCCACGCGGTGGCCCACGCCATGAAGATAGCCCCGGACATGGGCGGCAAAATTATGGTTATTGTCATATCCGGCAGAGGCGACAAAGACTGCGCCGCCATCGCCCGGTACAGAGGGGAGAACATCAGTGAGTAACATAGCAAAAGCCTTCGAGGGGGGCAAAGCCTTTATACCCTTTATCACCTGCGGCGACCCGGACCTTGACACCACCGCCGCCTGCGTGAGAGCGGCCGCGGCAAACGGCGCCGACCTTATCGAGCTGGGCATACCTTTTTCCGACCCCACGGCTGAGGGACCGGTTATCCAAAGCGCCAACGAAAGAGCCCTGGCCGGCGGCGTCACCACGGACAAAATCTTCGATCTGGTGCGGGATTTGCGCCGGGACGTGGTCGTGCCCATGGTGTTTATGACCTACGCCAACGTGGTGTTTTCCTACGGCGCGGAGAAGTTTATATCAACCTGCGCGGAGATAGGCATTGACGGACTTATTCTGCCGGATTTGCCCTATGAGGAAAAGGAGGAGTTCCTGCCCCAGTGTCACAAGTACGGGGTTGACCTCATCTCCCTCATCGCTCCCACCTCCGAGAGCCGAATCGCCGTTATCGCCGAGGAAGCGGAGGGGTTTATATACGTCGTCTCCTCCCTGGGGGTCACCGGCACCAGAAGCGAGATTAAAACCGACCTGAAGTCAATCGTCGACGCCGTCCGACGGGCGTCAAGGGTCCCCTGCGCCATCGGCTTCGGAATATCCGCACCGGAACAGGCGGAGAAAATGGCAGCGGTGGCGGACGGCGCCATAGTGGGCTCCGCCATTATCAAAATCATCGCGAAATACGGCAAAGACGCCCCGAAATACGTGGGGGAATACGTGAAGTCCATGAAAGAGGCGGTGCGGCGGGCGGATTAAGATATTTTCTGTCCTTTATATGAGTCCCGAGAAATCGGGGCTCTTTTTTTGTGCGCTCGGGCGCATGTGACCCGGCTTGAGGAGCTGGCGTACAAAGCCTATCTCACGGCAACGGAAGTTTTCGGCAAAGTGGGGGAGGAAGGCAAAGAACAGCTCGAATACGCTGCCGCTCAGCGCATAGTCCGCACCGAGTCGGCGGCTTTTGCTCAGATGGGCACCATGGACGCTTACAAGCAAATGGGCGTGGAGGCTTACGAGATACTCGGCACCGTGGACAAGCGGACTTGCGACACCTGCGGC
>JAGDDM010000177.1 GCA_017958015.1 Abditibacteriota bacterium
GCTGACGCCGACGTTTTTGGAAATCCCCGCGGGACTTGAGAACGACACAAGGATACTTTTCATTCTCGTCTACGTGGCTTTCCTCGTGACCATATACTGCTGTTCCTATCAGGTACCCCAGTTCGCAAAGCAGCGCTTCGACATCAAATACGGCATCGAGATAGGCTCCCAGACCATCCGCTACGGCACATGGATTGTTGTGTTCAACCTCCTTTGCCTCACTCCCGCGCTGTGGCACATCGGCCTGGGCTACGTTCTCGGCGCCGCCTTCATCATCACCACCACGATTATATCCTCCCGCAAACTGATGCCGGACATGCAGCCGTCGCTTAAGGGCTTCGACAAAGGCAAGTGCCGGGAGATGCTGGGCATGGGTTCCTGGTTCACCGTGGACCAAATCGGCGCGGTGCTCTACCTGAGCATAGACGTTTTAATCATCAACCGAACCCTGGGTCCCGAAGCAACAGGCGAATACGCCACGGTTCTGGGGCTGGCCATCATGCTCCGGGGCATAGCCTCCACAATGAGCTCCATGGTGACTCCCGTGGCGGTGGCCTGCTACGCCAGAGGCGACTACGACGGCCTCGTGCGCAACTCCTGCCGGGCTTCCAAGTTCGTCTCCGTGGGCATGGCTCTCCTCCTTGGCGCCGTCTGCGGTCTGGCGAAGCCCATTCTGGGCTGGTGGCTGGGAGAGAAGTTCGTTAAACTTGTTCCCCTGGTTTGGTGGCTCATGGCCCACCACGTCATAAACTGCGGCGTCATGCCCCTCTTCGGCGTGAATCTGGCCGCCAACAAGATTAAGGTGCCGGGCATCGCCACATGCATCGGCGGCGTGTTCAAAGTGGTGCTTTCCGTACTGCTTATCAAGTGCACGAATCTGGGCATCTACGGCGTGGCAATCGGCGGCATGGTGGCCTTCACTCTGAAAAACGCACTGTTCACCCCCTACTACGCCGGCAAAGTCATAGGCCGCTCCTCGCTGCCCTTCTTCGCCTCCCTGGTGCCCTCAATCTTGGTGCTGGCGGCGGTGTCGGGTCTGGGAACATGGGCGGCGAACACCTTCGATTTGGCGAAGTTTTGCCTGCTTGCGCCCGCGGGAATATTCCTCCTCGTCTTCGGCGCCCTCTTCGCCTGGTTCATAGCCTTCACCTCCGAGGACAGAGATTTCTTCAAAAACGTACTAAAGAAAAAGAGCTGACATGAAAAACATACTTTTCGCCGGCAACGGCACCTACAAAAACCGAGGCTGCGAGGCCATCGTCCGGGGCAGCACGGAAATATTCAAATCCGTATTCGGCGACGACTTTCACATTCTGAACACGGTCTACGGCGACCCGAAGGTCGTCAAGGAACAGAAAAAGAGCGAGAAGTCGCCCTACGTGACGAGTTACAACATGCAGCGGTGGTCCTTCATCCGCACATACAACTTCCGGCGGGTGAACAAGTACCTGAAGCTGAAGATAAACGACGAGTCCCATGTGCTTGACAAACTCATTCCCAAGTCGAACATCGCCTTGCAGGTGGGCGGCGACAACTACTCCCTCTGCTACGGCAAGGATGTGCTCATGATGTTCGTCCGAAACGACGAGGACTTCCTGAAAGCGGGACTCCCTCTCGTTCTCTGGTGCGCCTCCGTGGGTCCCTTCGACGAAGACCCGGCCACGGAGGAGTTCATGGCTCGGCACCTATCGAAGTTCTCCCTGATTCTCGTGCGGGAGACGGAGAGTCTGAAGTATCTGGAGTCCCTGGGCATCACCGACAACGTAAAACTCGTCTCCGACCCGGCCTTTGCCATGATTCCGGAAAAACCGAGTCTGTCGCCGGAGCTTAACTACTTCATCGACAAGAAGCCCCTGGGCATCAATTTGAGCCCCATGGCGGGACTGTTTCTCAAAGACAGCGGCAAGGACTGGCGCACTCTGGCTCTGGATTGCGTCCAAAGCGCCATCGACGCCACCGGTATGCCGGTTCTGCTCATTCCCCACGTGACGGTGGCCGGCGACAACGACTACGGTTTCCTCTCCGGTCTCGTTCCGGATTTGCGGGGTGACGTTAAGGTCCTCCCCGGCACGTTGTCGGCGGCGGAGTACAAATACGTGATATCGAAAACATCGATGCTGGCGGCGGCGCGTACACACGCAACCATCGCCGGCTTCTCCACCGCCACGCCCACTCTGTCAATCGGTTACAGCATCAAGGCCCGGGGTCTCAACAAGGACATCTTCGGCGGTCTCGACTACATGATTCCGGTGGACAAACTCTCCGGCGGCGCCTTCGCGGAGAAAGTGAAGGGAATCCTCGCAAACAGCGACGGCATTCGCGCTGACCTTGAGACGAAATCCGCCGAAATGAAGAAAGCGGCCCTCGAGGCGGGGGCGTGTATAAAGGAGCTTATATGAACGATATAACCCGGCTGAAAAAACGATTCGCCCTTGAACGGGCAATATACATCATCGCCATTCTCGCAACTCTCTTCGCCTGGCACCGCTCCGTCACGGCTCGACCCACATACGCGGTGAACGTGAACGACAAACAGGTTGCCTGCCTTGTGAGCGAAACCGACGCCAAGGCGGCGGTGGAAGAGGCGAAAAAATCCGCCGGTCTCGACCCGGCGGACATAGAGTTCAAGGAAAACGTGGAAGTGAAGAAGGCTCCCGGCACGGAGAAAACCGTTGATACAAAGACAGCCGTGAAAGCGATACTCGGCAAAGTCACTCTCCGCACCCAAAAGTGGACTGTGACCGCCGACGGCAAGCCGGTGGTGGCCTTCGCCACGGAAAAGGAAGCCGTCGATTTTCTGGACAGAGCCAAAATGCGCTTCGCCGAAGACGTGAAGTACCTGGCGGAGGAACCCCAGTTCAAGGACAAGATCGCCGCTCAGGAAATGGGCGTAAACCCCGCCTTCGTGAAGCGCAGCGTAAACGAAGGTCTTGAGTTCGTCTTTGACCGCCCGAACGAGCCCACCGCCTCCGGCACCGGCATCCACGTGGTGAAAAAAGGCGAGGTGGCGAGCAAAATCGCCGCCCGCTACGGCACCACCGTTAAGGAAATGAAGAAACTGAACGGCCCCAAGAACCTGGCAAAGCTGAGAATAGGCGACAAAATCGTGGTGGCCAAACCCGAGGAGGACGGAAACAAAAAAGATCCGGCAAAACCGGCGAAACTCACCGTCATCGTCCGGGACCAGCGGGAATCCGTTGAGCGCATTCCCCCGGAAGTAATCAAGGTCTCCTCGGGGCAGATGTACGCCGGCAAAACATACGTCATCTCCCCGGGCAAGGCGGGCAAACGGCGGATAAAGACCGCCGCCGTCTACGAAAACGGCGTGAAGAAGTCCACGGAAGTGCTGGAGGAGGAAATCCTTACCAAGCCCGTACCCCGGCAGATAGCGATAGGTATCAAACCGAGAAGATAAGACATATTCGAAACAAAAACAAGCCCCCTTTCGGGGGCTTAATATTTTTACCGGTACGAAAACGTAAGGTATTTTTTAACGCTCATTTGCGTCTGCGGATGGCGAATATCGCCGTTCCCGCTCCGCCGAAAGCCAGAGCAAGCAGGGAGGAGGGCTCGGGCACCTCATTCTCGGGAAGAATGAATTCAATCGTTCCCGCGGTGTTATCGCCGAGGTAATAGGCGACTATTCCGCTGGCCTCCGTAAATGTCCAGAAAGTGATTGTGGCCCAATCCGCCGCTACACTTTCGCAGCGATATATCTGTTCGTCACGTCCGAACGTATATACTCCGTCGCCTTTCCAAGGTGTCTGATAATACATTGCTTTACCGAATCTACCCTCAAATATGTAGACGCTTATCGTACCGAAATTGCTAAGAGGGGTTCCTTCATCTTTAATAATAAGGTCATCAAAACCGGTAACCCTAACCTGAAATGTGCTTGTCTCATTCGCGGTTTTATCGAAAAAGAGCGTCCAACCCGGAGAAACGGTTTTGCTAATAAATGCC
>JAGDDM010000021.1 GCA_017958015.1 Abditibacteriota bacterium
AACTGCCGGTTCTGCGACGTTGCCCACGGCACCCCGGATCCCCTGGACTTCGACGAGCCCAAGCGGGTGGCGGACGCGGTGGAGTTTCTGGGTCTCAAGTACGCCGTTGTCACCTCCGTGACCCGTGACGACCTGCCCGACGGCGGCGCGGAGATATTCGCCAAAACCATCGAGGCGGTTCACGCTTTGCCCACGGGATGCGCCATTGAGGTGCTCATTCCGGACCTTCTGGGTGACTTCGACTCCCTGAAGGTGGTGGTTGACGCCAAGCCGGAAGTGCTTAACCACAACGTGGAGACGGTGGAGCGGTGCTATCCTTTCGTGCGGCCTCAGGCTGTGTACCGCCGGTCGCTGGATCTGCTTGCCAACGTGAAGAAGATCGACCCCCACATGCGGACGAAATCCGGCCTTATGGTGGGCGTGGGCGAGACTTGGGATGAGCTTATGGGCACCATGCGGGACCTGCGCTCCGTTGACTGCGACGTGCTCACCGTGGGTCAGTATCTGGCGCCGTCGGCGAACCACGTGCCCATCGACAGATATTACACTCCCGAGGAGTTTGACCGCATCAAAGAGGAGGGACTCAACATGGGCTTCAAGTTCGTGGAGTCCGGAGCCCTCGTGCGCAGTTCCTACCACGCGGCGCGGCAGTTGGAGGACAATTAGTTCGTGTTTAAGGGAAAGCGGAGAATTTGCCTTTTAATAATATTCCTTTTGGGAGTATTCGCCCGGATGTTTTATTTGGGCGCCGTGCCCTCGGGAATCCACGAGGACGAGGCATACGCCGGGTACCACGCTTGGTGCCTCTTAAACGGCGGCGTCGACTGCTGGGGCTACCGTTTTCCCATGTACTTCATCTCCTGCGGCGGCGGCATGAACGCCCTGGAGAGCTACCTCATGATACCTTTCGTGGCTTTAATGGGGCTTACACCTTTCGCTATACGTTTGCCCCAGGCGATTATAGGCTGTCTTTCCCTGCCGATTTTTTATCTGCTCCTGAAGAAAATGTACGGCCCCAAGGCGGGTGTCATCGGCATGTTTATCCTGGCCGTTTGCCCTTGGCATATCATGATGTGCCGCTGGGCGCTGGAATCGAATCTGGCTCCCGCTTTCCTGCTCGCGGGGTTTTATCTCTTTCTTTTGGGCTGCGAAAAACCGAAGTTTTTGCTTCTGTCGGCTCTCGTGTACGGTTTGGAGCTTTACACCTATTCCGCCACATGGATTGCCGTCATACCCATGCTCGTTCTTATGACGGCCTACGGGCTTTGGACGAAGAAGATTCGCTTTGACGGCTATCTTATGGGCGCCGCTTGTATATTCCTTTTGTTTCTTCTCCCCGTGATTCTCTTCACATTGGTGAACACCGGTCACATAGAGCCTATCCGAACCGCGTATTTCTCCGTGCCGAAGCTTGTTCATTACCGGGGCGGCGAGGTGGCCGGGCGGCTCCTCCACAAGATTTTGCACTTCGGCATGGTGATGATTGCCCAGCGGGACCGCTATGCCTATAACGGTGTGCCCGGTTTCGGTATGTACTATCTGTTCGCTTTGCCCTTTGTGCTCCTTGGACTTTGGCTGACGATTCGGAAAGTGTTCACGGCGAAGAAAGAGTTCACGACCGCGGCGCCGCTGCTCATATGGTTCGCCGCGGCGGTGTGCCTCGGTTGCGTGGTTGACGCCATGGTCCACAGAATGAATATGATTCACTTCTGCAACCTCATTCTCATTACTTTGGGTGTGTCTTACGCGGCAGAGGCGAAGCGGGAGGTGGGCGCGGCTCTGGCCATTGTGTACGTAGTGTCCTTTTCCGCCTTCACCCACGCCTATTTCACAACGTGGAACCGCGGCGACGTGCGGAAGGAGTTCCTTTCCGGATTCGGCGAGGCGATACGCTCCGCGTCGAGAGAACGAAAAGGGGATATTTACATCGCCGTCGGCAGTCAGACCGCGGCCTACGAGTATATGCGCGCCGCCTTTTATATGGGTATGCCCTGTGACGAGCTCCGGAAAAACATCCGATTCGCCAACTATCCGGCTCCCTATCTCATGGCGTCGGAGCTTGGACGATATAAGTTCGACAGGTCAATGAGCATGGCGGTGGGAGACGCGGCGGACAGAGAGGGCGCAGAGCCCGGAGTTCCGAACAGGGATACTTACATAATTTTTATTGAGGACAAGGAAAGATACGAGAAAGCGGGATACACTATCGAACCACACGACATGGTGGCTGTGGCGTACAGATGAAAAAAGAGACCGTTATTCTCGCTGCTTTGATGCTCGCGGGTGTTTTGGCGCGGATCGCGTTTCTCGGCGCCGTGCCGGACGGATATTTCAGGGACGAGGCCTTCGCCGGATACCACGCTTGGTGTATTTTGAACTGCGGCGAGGACTTGTGGGGCTGTCATTATCCCATGTATTTCATCTCCTGCGGCAGCGGCATGAACGCCTTGGGGGTATATCTCATGATTCCCTTCATCGCGCTTTTCGGCTGCGTGCCACTCGCGCTCAGGCTGCCCCAAGCCATCGTCGCCTGCCTTTCCCTTTGGGTGTTTTACCTGCTCATAAAGCGGCTCTTCGGTGAGAAAGCGGGGCTTATCGGTCTTTTTCTCCTTGCGGTATGTCCTTGGCATATCATGATGTCCCGCTGGGGGCTGGAGTCGAATCTCGCTCCCGGATTTTTGCTTTTCGGGTTCTACTTCTTTATTCTCGGCTGCGAGAAACCGAAGTATCTGCTCCTTTCCGCCCTTATGTACGGCTTGGAGCTCTACGCCTATTCCGCCACTTGGATCGCCGTGGTACCCATGCTTATTCTCATGCTCGTCTACGGCCTCTCCGTGAGGAAGATTCGCTTCGACCGGTATTTCTTCGGCGCTTTGGGGATATATCTTGTTTTTCTCGTTCCGGTTGTGTTGTTTTTGCTTGTGAACTACAACGTGATTGAGCCTATAAATACCCGATTTTTCTCCGTGCCGAAGATGGTCGTTTTCAGGGCCGATGATGTGGAATTCGATTTTATTCGTAACTTCTCGAAGTTCGCGAAGATGGTTGTTTTCCAAAACGACGGGTGGCCCAGCTCCGGCATACCCCGTTTCGGACTCTGTTATATTTTCTCCCTGCCCTTTATCCTCGCGGGTTTCGCGGTTGTTCTGCGTTCCGCTATAGTTGATATGAAAAAGCGGGTATTTTCGCCCCTCGTTCCGGTTCTCGTATGGCTGTTTGCGGCCCTTGTGATGGCCTGCCTTGTGAAACCCGCCGTGGTTCGGAACAATTTCACCTGGTTTTGCGGTATAATACTTATGACCGCCGGGGTCGCTTACCTTTGTGAGCACCTCAAGAAGACCGGCGCCGCGGTGATAGCGTTATACGCTCTTTCCTTTGTGTGGTTCCAATATACATATTACACCGAGTGGAACGGGCAGATGGCGGAAAACTTTTGCGCCGGACTCGGCAACGCTTTGGAATCCGCGTCGAAGCGGGACGGCGATATTTATCTCGAATGCGCCAGCGGCATCGGGGGGTATATGTACACCGCCTTTTACATGAAGATTCCCCCGAAGGAGTTTCGGGAGAGTGTTGTGTGGCAAAAGTTTCCGGCCAAATATCTCCGGGCCGAGGAGCTTGGGCGGTATAAGTTCACGGATAATATGTGCGATTCGAAAGGTTATGTTCCGGAGGAGCGGGAGAATCTGCCCCGCACCCCCGGTAAGAATACATACATAATATATACCCGCTATCGCGACGTGTACGAGAGGGCGGGCTGTAAGATCGAGCCCCACGGCGTTGTGGCCGTGGCGTACAGGTAAAAATCATGAAAACACTTTGGATTATCGTACCCTGCTACAATGAGCGGGAAGTATTGCCGGAGACTTCGCGGCGGCTGTCGGAGCTTACGAAAAGCCTTGCGGCGAAGGGCAAGATCGCCCCGAACAGTAAGGTCGTGTTTGTGAACGACGGCTCAAGAGACGAGACCTGGTCGATTATAACAGGTCTCTGCGAGAGCGACAACGTGTTTGCGGGGATTAACCTGGCCCGGAACAGAGGGCACCAGTACGCTCTTCTGGCGGGGCTTATGACCGCCCGGAAGTATGCCGACTTCACCGTTTCCATCGACGCGGATTTGCAGGACGACATAAGCGTAATCGAGGAGATGCTGGATAAGCACGAAGGGGGCTGCGACATCGTCTACGGCGTTCGCTCCTCCCGGGCGGCGGACACCTTCTTCAAGCGCGTCACGGCGGAAGGGTTCTACAAGTTCATCGCCGCCTTGGGTGTGGAAGTTGTGTTCAATCACGCCGACTACCGTCTCATGAGCAAGCGGGCGCTGGACAGTCTGGCGGAGTTCGACGAGTACAACCTGTTTCTCCGGGGTATTATCCCTCAGATAGGCTACGAAACCGACACGGTGGAGTACGAGAGATCGGAGCGACTGGCCGGGGAGTCCAAGTATCCACTGAAGAAGATGCTGGCTCTGGCCTTCGAGGGCATAACCTCCTTCAGCGTGAAGCCCATACGGATGGCTTTGAGTCTTTCCGGATTCGCGCTGCTGGTCAGCGTTGTTATTCTCATCTATTCCGTTATCCGCCACATGCAGGGCAACACCGTTCCCGGCTGGG
The DNA here is from genome assembly GCA_017958015.1 of Abditibacteriota bacterium. Taxonomy (GTDB): domain Bacteria; phylum Armatimonadota; class UBA5829; order UBA5829; family UBA5829; genus RGIG10368. The sequence continues at coordinate 4,614 of JAGDDM010000021.1, forward strand.
CGTCACTCTCCGTCTCCATATGGTTCCTGGGGGCG
>JAGDDM010000022.1 GCA_017958015.1 Abditibacteriota bacterium
CGACACTCTGAAGCGGTCCGTGCCCATGTGGCGCACCGACGCCGCCTTCGACCCCAGGCACACCCAGCTCCAGTCCTACGGCGCGCCCCTGTGGTGTCCCTTCTCCTGCACCGGCTGCCGCGAGCTGGACACCTACACATTCAGAAGCAACATGACAATCGGCATCAGCCAGAACACCGACACCCGTCGGGACGACCTGGATTACGACAACTTCCGCAAACTCCTCGGAGAGTGGCGTCAGCTGAGCAAGATGTACTACGGCGACTACTATCCCCTTACGCCCTACTCCGCCGCCAACGACGTTTGGTGCGCTTGGCAGTTCCACGACAAGACAAGAGGCTTCATTCAGGCCTTCCGCAGAGCCGACTGCGGCGACGAGACATGCAACGTGAAACTTCGGGGACTTACGCCCGCCAAGAAGTACATGTTCACCGACCCGGACACCGGAAAGAGCTTCGAGCTTCTCGGCATCGAGGCGGCGAAGAAGGGCATCACCTTCAACGCTCCCGAACCCAAGACGGCGTTCCTTTATTTCTACGAGGAAGAATAAGATGAAAAAACTGGGATTCGGTCTTATGAGGCTTCCCCTCAAGGACCCCAAAGATCAAACAAACATCGACATCGAAAAGCTCTCCGCTATGGCGGATGAGTTCATAAAGCGGGGCTTTACCTACTTCGATACCGCTTTTCCCTATCATCAGGGTTGCAGCGAAACGGCTTTCCGCGAGGCGGTTGTGAAACGCTATCCCCGGAACGCCTATACCGTTGCCGACAAAATGCCCCCTTGGCAGCTTACCTCCACCGAGGATTTGGAGAGTACGTTCCGGGTCCAGTTAGAGCGCTGCGGAGTGGAGTACTTTGACTACTATTTGCTCCACAACCTGGGAGTGGCGAACCTCGCCACCTTCGAAAAGTACGGCGGATTCGACTTCATAAAGTCTCTGAAGGCCGACGGCAGAGCCAAGACAATCGGTTTTTCCTTCCATGACAAGCCCTCGCTTCTGGATGAGATTTTGACGAAGTACACCTTCTTCGAGTTTGTTCAGCTGCAGGTAAACTATTTGGACTGGGAGGACCCCACCAACGAGTCCCGGCGGTGCGTTGAGGTTGCCCGCAAGCACAATATGCCCATAATCGTTATGGAACCGGTGAAGGGCGGATATCTTGTGAATCTGCCCGAGGAAGCCGCCGCGGTTCTCAAGGACTACAACAAAGACGCGTCCCTGGCGTCCTGGGCGATTCGCTACGCCGCCGGCGTGCCGGGAGTGTTTATGGTGCTCTCCGGCATGAGCGACACGGACCAGATGAACGACAATCTGAACACAATGCAGGACTTCAAGCCCCTTTCCGACGAGGAAAAGGCGGTTTTGGACAAGACCGTGGAGGCCATAAAGTCCAAGAACACCGTACCCTGTACGTCCTGCCGATACTGTGTGGACACATGTCCGTCGAATATCGCCATCCCCAGCTATTTCTCCGTCTATAACGGGGCCAAAATGTTCGGCAAGCAGTTCAATCACTATTTCTCTTTCAGCGTGCTGGCTCAGTCCTACGGCAAACCCTCCGACTGTGTGGAGTGCGGCGCCTGCATGAAGCACTGCCCCCAGAGAATAAATATCATCGATACCCTCAAACTCGTAAAAGATGAGTTTGAGAAAGACCCACCGGAGTTGTAATGAACAAAATTATCGTTGCCGCCCTTGTTATGGCCGTGTCCTCCTGTTCCTTCGCGGGAGAGGCCACCGGCGGCAGAGCATACAAAAAAAGCGACCATATCGTCTCCGTGTCCTTCTTTACGTGGTTTTCTCCCACCAAGGGCCAGAAAGCGGGTCCCTGGCGGCCCATAGAAGGCAGAGAGAACTGGGGCGGCAAGGAGCATTGGAAAAACCAGCTCCGCCAGACAATGCGGGCCAATGTGGACACCCTCTGGGTACACCTCATCGCCGGCCGCGACCCGGCGGACGAGCAGCGCAGACTCTTCAACGAGGCCTACGCGGAACTCCGGGCGGAGGGCTACAAACTCCCCACCATCGCCCCTTTCCTTGATCCCCTCATCATCTGGGGCCAGTACGAGCCGGATGAGCCCAACAAGCCCATCGACATGGCCACGGAAAAGGGTATCGACGAGTTCGTGCGCCCCTACATAATCTTTTTCCGGGACTACTTCGCCGCCAACAAAGACAAGTATGCCGACAGCTACATTCAGACCATAGACGGCAAAGTCGTTCTGGACACCTGGCACATTTGGCTCACATTGAACAATTACGACAAGTGCGCCAAGGCGGAGATAGAAAAGCGGCTCATCGCGGATTTCGGCGAGGAACACCCGGTGTTCAAAAACGGCGTCTACATCGTGGGCACCGGTTTCTCCGAGACCTTCCCCTTCGCCGACGAGGGCATCATCCAGTTCGAACAGCACGCCTACAACTACGAGACACAGCTGAAGGACGTGCGCTGCGTCCAGCTGAAGGGCGGCTACTGGGATCAGAATGTGCGGAATCCGGGGTACATGATGCCCCGTGACGGCGGCGTCCACTACATCGACGCCTGGGAAAAGGTGGACCGGAACAAGATTAACCGGGTCTACATCGAGAGCTGGAACGAGTACGACGAGGGCAGCGGAATCTACGCCGCCAAAATCGCCGAACCCTACCTGCCCAAGGACCGCACCGCCGCCACCCGCTCCGACGTGTGGTCCGCCACCGGCAACCCCTTTGAGTATATCGACACCACCGCCAAGTACGCGGCGAAATACAACGACGCTCCCGACAGCGACGGGGAGATTATCGCCGTCGATATCCGCAGAGAATTGAAAGCGGGAGAGACGGTCACCGCCAAGTTCACCCTGCGGAACACCGGCAACGAACCCTGGACCGAGGGTAAAGTTTCCCTGTCCTGCGACGACGAGGGCTTCAATGTGGTGAAGTCCGCTCTTACGGACAAGTTCGGGGACATAGCCCGACTGGGGGCGGTTTACCGCAACATGCCCGCCCTTGTTGAGGCGGAATTTGCGGCTCCCGCCAAACCCGGAACATACATGACCCACTGGAATATCATCGACAAAGACGGAAAAGCCGTCGGACGGGCGAAGAGTTTGCTTTTGTCGGTAAAATAAAGGGAAAGAAATTATGAAGCGTCTTTTTATTCTCATCGCCCTCACGGTCATAGCGGCATCCGCGAACGCCGACTTCAAACTGTGGCAGCTGGCTCCGGACAACCACCCGGTTCAGAACATGGGATATGTCATTCGGACGGAGCACGGCAAGGTTATCGTTGTTGACGGCGGCTATTGGCGTGACGCGGGGATGCTCCGGGACTTCATAAACGAACGGGGCGGCGTTGTTACATCCTGGTTCGTAACCCACTACCACGACGACCACTGCGGCGCTTTGGTGGCCATGCTCGACATGCCGAACTGTCCCAAGGTGGAGAAGGTCTACATGCGTCCGGTGAGTTACGAAAAGACGAAAATGTACGAAGATAACGGATTTATCCTCCGGTTCGACGCCGCGATGGCGGAGAAAAAAATCCCGGTGGTCACTCCGGTGCCGGGAACGCGTCTCGTTATCGACGGCG
>JAGDDM010000178.1 GCA_017958015.1 Abditibacteriota bacterium
GATATCGTGGGGCGGGTTGTGGGTATTCGTACTTTCTGTATGGCGGGACCGGCGCCGCTGGCTATGCTCCTTATAGGCAAGTACGCCGCGGTGCGGGGCTGTTCCGAAACATTCCTCATGTGCGGCATCGCCACGCTTATCGCCTCGATATTTATGGTGATTTTGCCGGAGGCGCATAGGCTTCGGAATAATTGATTATATTAGGTTTCGGGTTTTAGGTTTTAGGTTTTAGGTAATGTGCCGCCAAAGGCGGCGGATTCTACCAACTAACCTTGCGGTGTCGGTTTTATAATCGTCCGCCGAAGGCGGACACCGCACCTGATAACCTAATAACCTAATAACCTGATAACCTTTTTAAATCCTCATACCGCTCTCTCACCTTTTCAATTCCCGGAAACTTCTCCGTCGCTCCCGGATACTCCACCGCTACGGAGGCGGCGGCGTTGGCGAAGAGTCCGCAATCCCTGAGTGAGAAGCCTCGGCTGAGGGCGTATATGAATCCCGCGGCAAAGGTGTCTCCCGCTCCGGTGCTGTCCAGGGCTTTCACGCCGGGAAAGGCGGGCAGTTCGATATATTCCCCGTCTTTGCGAATAAGGCAGCCCTCTTTTCCCCGCTTAATCACCGCGCAACCGACGCCGGCTTCCGTCAGGAGGCGGGCGTTTTCGTACGGGTCGTCACGGCCCGTGAGCAGGGCGGCTTCCGCCTCGTTGGGGAAAATGTAGTCTATATACCTGAGGACCGGGGTCAGGTCCGATAAGGTCTCTCCCTTTTTCGCCTTCGTCATGTCCGCGGCAAGCACTCTGCCCGGGCGTTTTTTTATCGCCGCGAAGAGTTTTGTCATGGCGGGAATGTCAAGGAGAGGGGAGACGAAGATGCCGGCGAAGGAGACGATGTCGCTGCCGGTGTCGGTGTAAGGGGTGAGGTCATCCTCGGTGAGCTTTCGCAGACTGCCGTGGGGGTTCGTGAGGAAATACCGCTCGCCTTTGTCGTCAACCAGGACGATGTTTATGCCCGTGGGAACATCCGGCTTGCGGCTTATGCCCCTTGTGTCGACGCCCAAGGAGGAGAGGTAGTTTACGATTCGCTCTCCCGCCTCGTCATCGCCCACCGTCGAAAAGAGTTCGACCTCCGCGCCCATCTTTGCCAGGACAACGGCTTCGTTCAGGGCGTCGCCGCCGTAGGAGAGGGTGATGTCCTCCATGGGCAGGCTGCCCACCGAGAGCTTATCGAAATTTACGGGAGCGGCAAGTACATCGATAATTGCCGCTCCCATTACGGAAATTTTGCCCATTATTTTGAAGTGACCGTCTTTTGGGAGTAGCCCACCCGGAAAGTCACCCGGTTGTTTTCGATATTGACGATTCGTATGTCGTCGGAGACGGCGTTTCGGAGTTCCCGTTCCGGTTCCCCCATTTTGCTCACGTTGGCGGAGGAGATTTTGGCGCCGATTTTGATTATGGGGTCGGTTTTGCGGGTGGAGACGGTGAGGAAAGCCGGGTGCTTCAGCGCCGCGTCCACTCCCTCTTTGACTATGGCCATAATCTCCGGCGTGAACTCCCCTGTCTGGGCGTATTCGCCGTCGCCTTCCGGGTATGTGAGTTCCGTATTGAGAATATCGAAGTTCGTTCCGGTGAGTTTGCAGAGTCCGCCCACGAGACACAGGCCCGCGGTGTAGCAGCCCAGCTCTCCGGAGAGGCGTTTGGTGTCCCGTTCAATGGGGGTGACGTAGTCGATGTAGTTCGGGTTTTCCGGCTTGTCCAGGGAGAGGTTTTTCCCCGGATATGTGGTGCGGATGTTCTGAATCGCGATACCCGCGGGAATAACGAAGTCCGGTTTGCCTTCCTCGAGTTTGTCGATTTCCATTTGGACCGCGGCTGCCTTTGCGCAGACCGCCACAAGGGACGTTCCCGTTGTTATGGAGGTGTACAAATCCGCCTCGGGCATGAGCCGTCCCACTTTGGCGGTGGGGCAGAGGTTCTTAATCGCCTTAACGGTTTTCGCCAGATTTTCCGGGAAGCTCGGGTCGCCGGTTACGGACTCCCGGAAGTCCCGGAGGACGATGTAGTCCCAGGGCTCGGAGAGCTTTTCGACGTAGAAGGCGTGGTCTTTGTGATTGGGGTCCGTTATGGCCGCCAGGTGGGAGTCGCCGGTGCAGAGCTTTCGGTTTTCGACGGTAATCGCGTCGAAGGTGAAAGTCGTGTCCGGCGCGGTTTTCCGCAAATCCGCCGGAATGATTCCGGGAACGAACCTGCCGTCCTTGCGGTGGTAGACGTATTCCGCCGCGTCCCGCATGCCGATATCGCCTATCAGCAGAACGTTTACGGTGTCGGCGAAGCATGCCGCGCTTATGAGAAGTATTATTATTATGATGGGAAGCGGTTTTTTCATCGGCTTGTTTAAGGGCGGAAGCATTTTCCGGTTTCCGGTCCCTGACCTTCGGATCGATATAAATCGAAATTCATATATAACCATTAAACCGGAATTCTCATTTTTTTTCAAGTCCCCGCCCGTGGAGTAGGGACAAAAGGCGCGAAAAGTGATATAATTAATGTAAATCTACAAAAGGAGGCGCAAATGTATCTTTCTTACGTTATCGGTAAGCAGATAAAAACCGCGGACGGAGCGAACTTCGGCCGCCTTGTGGACCTCATAGCGTCTCCTTCCCCCCATCTGCCCATTATTTCCGCCGTCAAAGTCAAAGTTTCCGGCAAGTCCGTCAGGACTCTGGCCCGGCGCTGCTTCGGCTACGACGAAAAGACGGAAAAGTTTACTCTCAACTGCCCCACGGAGCTTTTGGAAGACTACGAAGCGGGCGAAAACGATATTCTCCTTGCCCACAGCGTCATGGACAAACAGATTGTGGATGTCCACGACTACCGGGTTGTTCGGGTGAACGACGTTCGCATCGAACCCTCCGGCAGAAGCCTCTACCTTGTGGGCGTGGACGTGGGCGTTCGGGGCCTTTTGCGCCGCATGGGTCTCATGCACGCCTCCGACGCTCTCTCCAAAGTTACCCACATCCGTCCCTCTTCCCAGGTCATCGCCTGGGACGACGTGGAGACCTTCGAGAACGGCAAGCTGAAACTCAGCGTCTCCGCCGGCAGACTCTCCGCTCTCCACCCCTCCGACATCGCCCGAATCGTAAACGACCTTGACCCGGCCCAGCGAACCGACGTCTTCGAGATGCTGGATCTGGAGACAGCGGCGGACGTTCTCACGGAGACAACCCCGGAAGTTCAGGCGGACATTCTGGAAAATCTGGAAGAGGAGCGGGCCGCGGACATCTTGGAAGAGATGGAGCCGGACGAGGCCGCGGACGTGCTGGGCGACATCAGCGAGTCCAAGCGGGAAGACATTCTCGTTGAGATGGAACCGGAGGAAGCGGAGGACGTTAAGGAACTCCTTTCCTATCCGGACGACTCCGCCGGCGGTCTCATGACCACGGAATACGTGGCTCTGCCCAAGGATATGACCGCTGCCCGAACCGTGGAATATCTCCGGGAGCACGAGGACGAGGCGGAAGTTCTCTACTACCTCTACATTGTGGATTCCTCCGGCCGTATGCTGGGCGTCACCTCCCTGCGGGATCTTATTATGGCGGACCCCAAGTCGAAGCTTGAGGATTTTATGATAAAGAAAGTAATCTCCGTGAACACCGACGACGAGATAGACGACGTTGTGCGGGCGCTGTCGGATTACAACCTCATCGCCGTGCCGGTTCTGGACGAAAGCGACGTTCTCCGGGGCGTTATCACCGTTGACGACGTTTTGGAGGAGCTGGTCCCCGAGGAGTGGCGGGACAGAATGCCCAAGGTTTGGCGGGGTTAAAGAATTATGATGCGCAGACTGAAACGAAGCCGCCTTTTCCTGTTCCTGGCGGTTATGGGGCCCGGTCTCATAACCTCAGCGGCGGACAACGACGCAGGCGGTATAATCACATATATTCAAACGGGCGCGAAGCATCGCTACGACTTGCTTTGGGTCATCTTTTTGCTCACCATCGTGCTGGCCATGATTCAGGAAATGTGCGCCAGAATGGGCTGCGTCACCCAGAAGGGTCTGGGGGAGCTTATCCGCGAAAACTTCGGCGTTAAGTGGACCATGTTCGCTCTGGGTACGCTTCTTGTGGCCAACCTGGCAACCACCGTGGCGGAGTTCGCGGGCATCGCCGCCGCCATGGAGATATTCGGCGTGCCCAGGCTCATAAGCATACCCATCGCCGCCGTGGCCATATGGCTTTTGGTGGTCAAAGGCACCTTCGGTGTGGTGGAAAAAGTGTTCATAGCCATATCGGCGCTGTACATAACGTACGTGGCGTCGGGCTTACTGGCTCATCCCAACTGGGGAGAGATTTTGTCCAACACTTTCTGTCCTCGGTTCGAGACCGTTCAGCAGCCCGGCAGTTTGGTGCCCTTCCTTTTCCTCACCATCGCCGTTATCGGTACCACCATCACCCCTTGGATGCAGTTCTTTTTGCAGGCCAGCGTGGTGGACAAGGGCGTCAGCATCCGCAATTATAAGTATCAGAAGTGGGACGTGTACGTGGGTTCCGTGCTCACGGACCTTGTTTCCTTCTTCGTTATAGTGGCCGGCGCCGCCATGATTTACAACGCGGTGGGCAGACCGGTGGAGATTCACGACGCGGTGGAAGCGGCCCAGGCCCTGAAGCCGGTGGCGGGCAACTTCGCCGCCTACCTCTTTGCCACTGGACTTTTGGGAGCCTCCATGCTGGCCGCCGCGGTTTTGCCCCTTTCCACGGCATACACGTACAGTGAGGCCTTCGGTTGGGAAATCGGCATCTCCCGCAAGTTCTCCGAGGCCCCGGTGTTCTACGGCATCTACACTTTCTGCATCATCTTCGGCGGTCTGGCGGTTCTCTTGCAGGGCAACCTTGTTGACGCCATGATTCGGGCCCAGGCGGTGAACGGTATTCTCCTGCCGGTTATCCTCATATTTATGCTGAAGCTGGTGAACAACAAAGAGGTCATGGGCAAGTACGTGAACAACAAAGTTTACAACGCCGCCGTGTGGTTCATGACGATTTTCCTCATTATTCTCACCGTAGTTTGGCTGGTGGGTCTCTGCTTCGGCCTGGGCGGTGTTTGAAATTTTATAAGGTTTTAGGTTTCAGGTTTCAGGTTATCAGGTCAGGTGTTCGGCTATCGCCGAACGAATTATAAACCAAACCTTGCAATGTGGGTTGGTAGAATCCGCCGCCTTTGGCGGCACATTACCTGATAACCTAATAACCTAATAACCTGATAACCTAATACAATAAAAAGGCAATCCCCATGAAAAAAATTATTCTCCTTTCCGTACTCTTCATCCTCTTCTCCTCCCTCTGCTCCGCCTACGTATCCCAAAACACCGACGGTTCCGTGGTGGCCTACGGCAATTGGGGAGATAAGGACTTTCAGCGGTACAGGGCAGTCATCGACAAAGAGGGCGGTTTTATCCTCGATTACGGGGGCGGCAACGATGTTTTCATCGACAAGGGCCGGACGGTTATGAACGGGGAGACGGTGAAGGCCTCCCGAATCGTCTGCGACAACCTCCATACAGCCACCGTTATCATGGACGGCGTGGGGTATGTGAGCTACCGCTTTACTCCCAACGATATTATGATTAAGTTCGGTTCTTACTCCCCGAACTACATGGAATACGTGTTCACTCCCGAGTCTACCGTCTACCGCACCGAGGATCTGCGGTTCTACAACAAGGCGGTGCGACTGGACGGGGTGAATCGGGTGACCTACTTCTTGGACGAGAACATCAATTTCCTCTGCGCCAACGTGGCCAACCGCCCCAAGGACGGCAAGCTTGAGAACTTCTTCCCCTGCGGCGGCCACGGCCACTCCGATTTCAACCTCATCTTCCGGGACAACACTCCCGAGGAGGCGGACCTCTTTAGCCGCCTGACTTTAAGCCCCGAGTATTACAATCCGGACATCAACCTCATGTCCCCCTGCGAGTGGCGGGTGTTCCAGAGGAAAACGAAGTCCGAGGGAGCGATTACCGTGGCGGGAAAGACTTTCCCGGGGGCGGATAAAGTGGCCGTTCGGGTGTGGGACAAGTCCTACGACAGCGGATGGAAAGAGATTTCTTACGATAAAATCACCGGCGCCTTCAACGACGCTCTCACCGTCCGGGCCGGGGGCTGGTACGCCTTCGAGATTAAGGTCATAAAGGGCGGCAAGACTTACTCAAAGAAGATAAACCGCGTGGGAGTCGGCGAAGTGTTCATCGGCGCCGGTCAGTCCAATTCCACCTGCTGCGGCGGCGCCCAGATGAGGTGCGAAAGCCGCATGGGCGCCTGCTTCGACGGCAAGATTTGGTACCCCTGCAATGACCCGCTCCTCGGCGCCCACGACCAAATGGACGCCGGCAGCTACTACCCGGTTTTCTGCGACCTTATGTATAAAAAGTACGGCGTGCCCGTGGCCGTGGTGCTGACGGGGCAGGGCGGATCAAGCATCGACGAATGGGTCCCCGGCGGTGAGCCCCATCCGCTCCACCACCCGGAGCTGGGCTGTCACTACGACTGGATGATGAGCCGAATGCGCTCCCTGGGTCCCGGGGGATTTCGGGCTGTGCTGTGGCACCAGGGCGAGCGGGATATCCGCTGCGACGTGAACCAAAAGGCGGAGGCCATGACCCTGGTTGTGCGCTCCGCCCAGCGTGACGCCGGCTTCTCCTTCCCCTTCATCGCCGCCAAAGCCTCATACAACGACCTTAAAACCCAATCCGACGACGCCATAAGAAGCGTGTACCAAAAACTTTGGGACAACGGCACCGTTCTGCCGGGACCGGACACGGACAGA
>JAGDDM010000179.1 GCA_017958015.1 Abditibacteriota bacterium
AAAGCGAAAATCTTAATTTTCTTCATAACATTCTCCCCAAAAAAACAGATTACACCTCTATCGCCGCACCGCCGAAACGCCCGATATTTGCCGTTTTAAGCGCGGAAACAGGCAATTTCAACTTGAAAACGATTCCGAGGATATCACAGTATATCACAAAAAAAAAAAAAACGTAAAGCCCTTGACGAAAAATAATTTTAAAACCGCTTTGTAAACTTAAATTGCACATCGCAAGACAAAAAAAGAAGCCCCCCTATCGGAACAAAAGGCTTCGGTTTTCGTCTTACCTTATTGTTACAATCCCGAATTTCCGGTATAATTCAAATAAAGGATAAGGCAAGGACGGTATATACTATGAAAAAAGCGTTTATTCTTCTTCTCACACTTATGGCGGCGGCATCCATGGCCGCTCCCGTGCGGATTGTTTACACCAACGACACATTGGGTCACATCGACGACTGCGGCACCTGCTCCGGCAAGGCCATCGGCGGCTTCCCCCGGCGCATCACCGCCATAAACAACCTCCGGGCGGAAAAGATTCCCATGATTTTGGTTGACAGCGGCAACTACACCGACGATAAGGAGCAGATTGACCTCATCGCCAAGACCATGAACTACATGGGCTACGACATCTGCGGCACCGGCGAGCGGGACGTGCCCAACATGCCGGAGCTTAAGGCCGCTTTCGGCGCGACGAAAATAAAGCTTCTCACGGATCTCAGCTCCGAAGTGCGAAAAGTCGGGGATCTGAAGATAGGCTTCATCTCCTTCGGCACCGTGGCTCTCAAGGACTACGACAGGGACGTCGATTCCGTTCAGTACAAGGTAAAGCGGGCCTTCGACGCTCTGACCAAAAAATCGGACTTCGTGGTGATTCTCGACCAGACAAACATCGTCACGGAGAAGTTTATCATCGGCGTCAAGACCCCCACCCTGGTCATTTCCGGTCTTTCCAAGTGCATGTACCTGAAGCCGAGAAAAATCGGGGCCGCCACAATCGTTCCCACCTACATCCGCGCCAATCAGTTGGGCGTGGCGGAAATCGATTCGGCGACCCGGGAAATCACATGGAGCCACATCGTGATAAACGACACCATCGACGCGGCGGAAATGCCTACATTTTAACTTTACGCTTAAGAGCCAGCGACCTCAGCCACAGGCCCAGAGCGGCGAAGGGAATGAGAAAAACCTTCGGAGTGAGGGCGTTGTGCTTAACGAAATAACGAAACATACTCTTATGGTGCTCCCCGATCATTTCGAGGGGCACTTTATCGCTTGAGGCCCCGATGCGGTGAATGACTTCCTCCCGGGGATAGTAGCGAATGACCCAGCTCTCCTCGTCCATGCGGCGGCAGAGGTCCATGTCCTCGCAGTACATGAAGAACCTGTCGTCGAAGCCCCCCATGTTGTCCATGGCGGATTTGCGCACCATCATGGCGCAGCCGGAGGCCCAGTCCACGTCCGCAATCTCGTTGTGGTCGAAGTCGTCCATCAGGTAGTCCTTAACGAGCTTTGTGTTGGGGAACCACTCCCCCAACTTCGTCTGTCGGAACATGGCGGCGAAGAAGGAGGGGAACCGGCGGACGGACTTCTGCACGGTGCCGTCGGGGTTCAGTACCTTCGGCGCCAAAATGCCCACGTTGGGATGCTCGTCCATGTAGTCCACCATATGCTTGAACATGTAGTCGCCGGTGACCACCGTGTCCGGGTTGAGAATGAAGAAATATCTGCCGTCCGCCTGCTTCACCACAAGGTTTTGGGCGGCGGCGAACCCCAGATTGGCGTCGCTGGGAAGAATACCCACCATGTGGGAATACTCATCGTTCAGCATCTCCAAACTCCCGTCCACGGAGCAGTTGTCAACCACGGCAATCTCGTACTTCACCCCCTGCTGATTCAGCAGAGAGTCGAGACACTTCCGCAGCTCGTCCTTTGTGTTGAAGTTCACTATGCTTACCGTTACGTCGGCTCTGTCGCTCATAGCTTAATCCCCTTTAATTTCAGTGTTATCCCTACGCACAGCCGGGCGAAAAGGTACGCCCGCCGGCTGAAATGTTTTTCGTAAAATCGCAGCAGCGATAGGTGGGACTCCCGTATCATCTCTTTTCGCGGAGCCCGCTTTGTGGAGCCGCCCCCCAAATGCACAGCCTCCGCCTCCGGCAGAAACCGGACGGAGCGCCCCGCCTTTTTTATCCGCCACATCAAATCCACATCGTTGAAGAAGATGGGAAAATCCCTATCGAACAGCCCCACTTCATCGAGCACCGAGCGCCGCAACATCAGATACGACGCCATGGGCTGATCAACCTCAATCTCTTCGTCGTAATCGAAATACCTCATGCGGTAGGAGGCGAAAAACCGGCTCTTTCGGAAGAGTTTGGCAAGACCCGTGTACTCGAAAAAGACACCGAGAGGATACGGGAAAGACCGCAGGGACATATCCGTCACGCCGTCGGGTCTTACCAGCTTCGCCGCCGCCGCCGCCGCGTTCGGATTCTTCTCCATATAGGCGAGAGTCTTCTCCACAGCCCCCTCTTTCAGCGCGATGTCCGGATTCAGGAGCAGAATATACTCCCCCTTCGCCGCTCTTATGCCGATGTTGTTCCCCTCGGCGTAGCCGAGATTGGACCTTTGGGCCAGAACCGTAACTTCCGGGTACTGCGCTTTGAAAGATGATTCGTCGAAGTCGGCGGAAGCGTTGTCCACCGCAATGGTCTCGAAATCCGGCACATTCACCGTCTCCCGAACGGAGGTCATGAGCCCCCGAAGGAGGTCCGTTGAGTTCCAATTGACGACGACGATTGAGAGTTTCATCAGTTGTTGAGGGCCGTAATGGGAGCCGGTATTCTGCCGCCCAAGTTCACGAAGTCGTCGGCGCCGTCGTGAATAACTTCCATAATGGGCGATCTGCCGAAGAGTCCGCCGAACTCCGCCTCGTCGCCGGGCTTCTTGCCGGGCACCGGAATAAGGCGCACGGAGGTGGTTTTGCGGTTAATCATGCCGATTGCCAGCTCGTCCATGGCTATGGCGGTGAGTGTGGCCGCCGAAATGTCCCCGGGCAGGGCTATCATATCCAGACCCACGGAGCAGACACTCGTCATGGCCTCAAGCTTGGGCAAAGTGAGGTAGCCGAGTCTGGCGGCGTGGGCCAGCGCGGAGTCCTCGGCAACGGGAATGAACGCGCCGGAGAGGCCGCCCACGGATGAGGAAGCGAAGGAGCCGCCCTTCTTCACCGCGTCGTTCAGCATTGCCAGCGCCGCTGTGGTGCCGGGGGCGCCGGGCTTCGCGATGCCCATGGCGGTGAAAATCTCACCCACACTGTCGCCCACTTCCGGAGTGGGAGCCAGGGACAGGTCCACAATTCCGAACTTGGCGTCGATTATGCTCGCCACCTCTCGGCCTATCAACTCGCCGCAGCGGGTGACTCTGAAAGCGGTGCGCTTAATCTCCTCGGCGACGTTGCCGAGGTCGCAGGCCTTGTTGCCCGCCACCAGCCGCTCAATGGCTCGTTTCACCACGCCGGGACCGCTGACGCCGATGTTAATCACCGTCTCCGCCTCGCCGATGCCCTTGTAGGCGCCGGCCATGAAGGGGTTGTCCTCCGGAATATTGGCGAACACGCTGAGTTTACAGCAGCCGAAGCCGTCCTCATCCGCGGTTTTCGCCGCCGTCTCCTTCAGAATCTCACCCAGGAGAATGAGGGCGTCCGCGTTGATGCCCGCCTTGGTGGAAGCGGCGTTCACGGAGGCGCACATACGCTTGGTTTGGGACAGAGCTTCCGGCAGGGAGCGGATAAGGTTCTCGTCGGCAACGGTCATGCCCTTCTGCACGAGAGCCGAGTAGCCGCCGATGATGTCTATGCCCGCTTCCTCCGCCGCCGCGTCAAGGGTGTGGGCAAGCGCAAGGAAACCGTCGATGCCGTGGCCCGCGCCGATGTTGGCGATGGGAGACACGGCCACCCGCTTGTTCACCACCGGAATGCCGTACTTGGCGGCCAGTCCGTCGCAGACATCCACCAGACCGGAAGCCTTGGTGACAATCTTCTCCCGCACGTTGCGGCAGAGGGTGTCGATGTTCCGGTCGCAGCAGTCGAACAAATCGATGCCCATGTTCACGGCACGCACGTCAAGGTGCTCGCTCTGGAGCATTTCTATGGTTTTGAGTATATCGTTCTTTGATGCCATATCAGAAGTTTATCTCGCCGGTGGCGTTGAAAATGTTTTCGTGGCGCAGATGCACCGTGAAGCCGAACTCCCCGCCCCGATTCTTTATCTCTTTTTGCAGTTTGCCGAAATCCACGCCGAAGGGCACGGTTATCTCCGCCAGTATAAGCAGGTTGCCCATGTGGATGTAGGAATAGAAATCCTCGATGTTCACGTTGAAGTCCCGCAGAGCCCGGGAGAGGTCGGCGATTATGCCCGCCTTGTCCTTGCCCTGGGCGGTCATGACGAACCGCTCCGAATCCGGGTGTTCCCTCTTTTCCCGGGGCACGTAGTCCCGCACGGTAACGTCGAACTCGCCGGGAGCGCCGGCTTCCGCCACCGCCCGTTTCAGCCGCTCGCCGCTCAAATCGTCGGGAGCGTCAACGGAGAAAATGAGAGTAAAGTAGTCGCTCATAACCGTCTGGCTGGCGTTGGTGATGTTGCCCCCCAAAGACGCCGCGGCAGCCGCCACGTCGCTCAAAATGCCGACTCTGTCCCGAGCCATGAGAGTGATGATGTACTCCCTCACAGGTCGATACCTCCCTCAACGGTGGGACTCTTGGGATCCGGCTTGTGGGGATGCTTCTTAAAGTTGGCCGACAGCAGGGGCGGAGTAATCATTGTTGTCACAACCACCATAATGACGATGGCGGAGAAGGTGGCGGCGCTCACAACCGGCTCGCCTTTGAAAACCAGCTTGCTTCCGATGGAAGCGAAGATGAGACCAACCTCGCCCCGGGGAATCATGCCCAGCCCCACGCTCATTCTGTTGAGACCCTTTTCGAGAATACCCAGCGCGCAGACCTGCTTGCCGATGACAGCCGCCAAGGTGAGAATCGCGGCGAAAGCCAGAACGGAGGGAGAAGCGAAGTTTCTGAGGTCAACCTGAATGCCCATGCTCACGAAGAAAACAGGAACGAGAATGGAAGCCACGGGCTTGATGAGGGAGTCAACGTTGTCCTCGCCCCGAAGCCGTCTCCGGGCTTTCCAATGGACTTCGTCCAGAATGAGACCGGCGGCGAAAGCGCCCACGATGGGAGCCAGACCCACAATCGCCGCGAGATAAGCGAAGAGGAAGCAGAACACCAAAGCGATTATCAATATGGCGTCGCCGGTGCGCATGTAAACCGCCATGCGGAAAGTTTTTTTGGAGAGCCAGCGGCCGATGAGAATGGCGGCGACAAGGAAGAGAACCGCCTTGGCCACGATGACGACGATTCCGGAAGCCTGCATGGTGCCGCCGGCGTTGGCGGCCTCGATGATGCCGGTGACGGCGGCCAGGATAACCAGACCCTGCACGTCGTCAATCACCGCCGCGCCGAGAATAATCCGGGCCTCGGGAGTCTGTATGCAGCCCAAATCCATAAGCACCCGGGCGGTTATGCCCACGCTGGTGGCGCAGAGAGTGGCGCCGATGAACATATGGGCGTAGAAACCCTCATTGGGGAGCAAAAGCGCCGCCACACCCCAACCCAAAATGAACGGGGTGACAACGCCGAGAGTGGCCACCACCAGAGAGGATGCGCCCACTTTCATCATCTTGCTCAGGTCGGACTCCAAACCCACTTGGAACAGCAGAAGTATTACGCCCAGCTCCGCCAGAAGCTCGATGCCCACCTTGGCGCTGTAATCCGCCTTCAGGAAATCGAACCAATTGCAGCCCACAAGGGCGAGGTTTCCCAGAATTATGCCGAATATGAGCTCACCGAGGACCGAGGGCTGCTTCAGAGCGGCGAAAACCTCACCGCCCACTCTGGCGGCGATTGTCACCGTAAGCAGAGCGAGAAGAACCTTGGGAATGCTGAGAGCCTCACCGTCGCCGGAAGCGTAGGCGCCCACGGCGGTGAATATAAAAGCGGCAATGATGATGAGAATGAGCCGCGGGGGGAATAATTTTTTCATTTGCTCCTCCGAAAATCAGGGATTAGGGGCTACCCGATTCCTGTCGTAAATAAAATTCAATATATATTATACCGGATTTTCCCCCATGCGGGCAATATTTCCGCGACATCAACGACGTTTATAGCGTTCCTCTCAAAAGTCACTCTTTTGCTCTGTTTTTACCGAAAATCAGTGATTTTTATTGAAATATCGGTGACTTTATGCTATAATATCATAGAGGTACACACCGTTGGATTCCCATTACAACCTTAATTACACAAAAGAATCCGTTTCGACAATCCTCGAAAACATCAAGGATTGCGTGAGAAACAAAAGATACATCATATCGCTTAACGAGAAACGTGAAGAGAACATCGACTTTATCGAAAGGCACGAGTTGGACACGGAAGAAATCGAGATGATTCTGCTTGACATCGATGTCGATGACTTTTGCCACTCGCTCAAAAACAAAAAGCGGGGTCGCGAGAACGAAACTCTGTATGTTTTTATTCCCCGTGTACCGCTTCGGGAAGACAACGTCGAGCGCGAGGTGAACATATACACAAAGTTCAACCCCGTAAGCGGGCCGGACGGCTCGATGGTGATTGTTATATCTTTCCACGAGGCGAACAAACCGTTTCGATATCTGTTCGGCGATAAGAAAGGAGCGCGGTCATGAAAGCGTTTTGCGAAGAATGTCGCGAGTTTGTAAATTACAACCTGACCGAAAAAGTCCTGACCGGCAACGCCAAAGGCGAAAGATGTTCCTACACCGGCAAAGAAGCCCGTTGCGAGAAGTGCGGCTCTTTGGTCTACATTCCGGAGATACTCGATTACAATCTCAAAGCCCTCTACGATGAGTACCGCAAAAAACACGGAATCATGTCCGCGGAGGAGATAAGAAAGGTTCCGGAGAAATACAAAATCGGAAAGGGTCCTCTATCTCTTTTGCTGGGTTGGGGAAAAAACACCTACACCCATTATTGCGAGGGACACACACCCACAAAAAAGTATTCCGACGCCATTGCCGAAATCGCCTCCGACCCGGAAGCCTATCTGCGCCTTTTGGAAGAGGGACGGGACAAAATAAAACCGGAAGCGTACAAAAAAAGCCGGCTGGCCGTTGAGGATTTGCTCACCGTGTCCGATAAGTTGGAAACGGTTGCTTTGTATATTACCCATTGCTGCGAGGACATCACGCCGCTGGCACTTCAAAAAGCCCTCTATTACGTGCAGGGCTTCGGCTACGCTTTTAACGATACTTTTCCCTTCAGCGAGGATTGCGAAGCTTGGATTCACGGGCCGGTGTTTGTCAGCGTCTACCACCGTTACAAAAATCTCGGATTCCGCCCCATCGAACAAGCCGCGTCCTTTGACGCTTCGCTCCTGACCACCGACGAAAAAGCCGTGTGTGACAGCGTGATAAAAAACCTTTGCTGTTACAGCGGAGACGTGCTCAGGGCATTCACTCACACGGAAAGTCCTTGGATTAACGCCCGCAAAGGTCTCGCCAGCAACGAGCCCTCCGACAGAATCATACCGAAGTCCGCTATAGGAGCGTATTTCAAAGAGGTTCGGGAAAAACACAACATGGTTAATCTCGGCGGAATCAAAGAATACGCGATGTATATGCGCGACAAAACGGAATAAAGTTTACTTACGGCACCGACGGCTCCCCACCGTCGGTTTTCTTTTTTCTCCTCTTTGAAAGAGTCGCCCCGGCGTGGTATAATTATATGTTACCATGCAAAAGTATATCACCGTAAAAAACGCGAGGCAAAACAACCTCAAGAACATATCACTGAAGATTCCCCGGGACAAGCTGGTTGTCATAACCGGTCTCTCCGGCTCGGGGA
>JAGDDM010000180.1 GCA_017958015.1 Abditibacteriota bacterium
AACGATGACCTCGTCTCCGAAACCGATGCCCAGAGCCTTGAGGGCCAGGAAGAGGGCTTCCGTACCGTTGGCGACGCCGATGCCGTGCTTCACACCGCAATAGGCGGCGAACTCGGCCTCGAAGGCCTTCATTTCGTCGCTTAAAATAAAAGCGGTGTTGGCGCACACGTTTTTAATCGCCGCCTCAACCTCGGAAGCGATGGACTTGTGTTGAATCTTAAGATCTATAAGGGGAATCAAAGGATTTCACCTCTTTCAAATGCTGCCTATATTTTACCTCTTATAGGGCTTATCTGTCAAGCCTGACTGACATTTTAACTCGTCGACACGCCGAACAACCCGCCCCGGATTGCCCACAACCACGGAATAGGGAGGGATGTCCTCGGTGACAACGGCGCCGGAGCCTATCACCGAATGTTTGCCTATCCGCACAAAGGGCAGAACCGTCACGTTGACGCCTATCTCCACGCCCTCCTCGATGTGGGGACCCCGCATACACTGCTGGGAGAACTTGCAGCCCGGGTGAAGATCGTTGGCCAAAGTCACGCCGGGAGCCATAAACACGTTGTCCTCAATCACCGTGAACTGGGAAATGTAGCAGTTGCAGTGAATCTTCACGCCGCTGCCTATTTTGCAGCCGTAGTCGATGGTTGTGTTGTTCCAGACATTGAAGTCGTCACCTATCTCATTCTGCTCGCGAATGACCGCGCCGTGGCCGGTCTGAAGGCCTTTGCCTATTTTGCTGCCCTCGTAGATGACGGTGTTGCTTCTGATGGTAGCGCCGCCGCCAAGGGTGAGAGAGCGGTCCTCTATCCTGCGGCCGGTCTCGTAGCCCAACTGCGCGGTGGGATCGATGACGCAGTCCGGTCCGATTTTCACGTTGTCTTTCATAATATCCTCCCTATGAATACCTCCAACCCGGTGAAAGCAAGCATCGTTACGCTCATGATACCGTTGATGTCGAAAAACGCCTTGTTAATCTTCACCGGAGCGGTGAGGTGTTCCTTTACAAGCAGCGCCGCCGACAAAGCGACGCCGACGAAATATAACGGGCCCAAGTCGGCGATGAGGCCGTAGGCCGTCAAAAACAAAATCGTGCCTATGTGCAAAAGCCCCGACACAGCGAGGGCTTTCTTCCCGCCCAAAACCGACGCGGCGGAGTAGAGCCCCTGTTTCCTGTCGAAGTCGATGTCCTGCAGGGAATATATGACGTCAAAGCCCGCCACCCACAGCATGACGGCGCAGCAGAGGACGCAGGAAGCGAAGCCTATAACGCCCCGCACAGCCACGCAGGCGCCCACGGGAGCGATGCCCAGACACAGCCCCAACCACAAATGAGAAAAGGGTGTGAACCGCTTGGTGTAGGAGTAGAACAGCAAAGCGAACAGCGCCAAGGGCGACAACAAAAACGCCAATGTGTTCAGTTTGTACGCCGCGAACACCGTAAGTCCCGCGCTTATGAGCATGAATACCCAGGCCTGAGCGGGGGTAATCTTTCCGGAAGCCAGCGCCCTCTCGGCGGTTCGGGGGTTCAGCCTGTCAATCTTCACATCGGCGATGCGGTTGAACATCATGGCCGCGCTCCTGGCGCCCACCATGGCAACGATTATCCAAAAGAATATCCGCCACTCCGGCAGACCCCTTGCCTCAACAAGCATGGATATGAGGGCGAAGGGCAGAGCGAAAATTGAATGCTCGAACCGTATCTCCTTGGCGAAAAGCCTTATTTTTCCGAGGATTCTATTCATTGTTCTTCCAACCGCCGACGACGCCCGACAGCCCCAGAACACGAACAACCCTGTCCGCAACGAAAGAAACCGCCTCGTCCAAAGTCTTTTCCCCGTTGTAGAAGGCGGGACAGGCGGGGAGAACAATTCCTCCGGCCTCCGTCACCGTCGTCATGTTCCGCAGGTGAATGAGACTCAGTGGCGTCTCCCGGGTGACGAACACCGCCGGCCGCCGCTCCTTCAGACACACGTCGCAGCAGCGGGTGATGAGGTTGTCGGACACTCCGCTTGCCACTCGACCCAATGTTCCCATGGTGCAGGGAATAACCGCCACGCCGTAAAAATCGTGGGAGCCGCTTGCTATGGGGGCGGTCATGTCGTCCCGGTGGTAAAAAACGTATTTCGACTTCGCGCCGGCGGGAATGAGTCCTTCCGGGGATATGCCCAGCTCCTCCCGAAGCACAACCTCCCCGGTTCGGCTCACCACAAGGGCAATCTCGTCAAATTTTCCGTCAATAAATTCGATAAATTTTTTCGCGTACACCGCTCCCCCGGCGCCGGTGACGCACACCGCCAATTTGCTTTTCATTCGAGACCCAACCTGTTCCATATTGCGTCGATTCTCGCCGCGGTGTCCGGGTCGGAGACTATGTCCTCCGGCCACTCCCGCTCATGGCCCTCGCCGGGAAGTTTTCTTGTGGCGTCGATGCCCGCTTTGGAGCCGAACAGGGGTGTGGGGGAAGCGTGGTCCAGCACGTCCACGGGGCCCTCGGAGAAAAATATATCCCGTTTGGGGTCGATGTTTGCGCCCAGGCGATGAAGAACCTCGCTTATGTTTTGCACGTCCACGTCATCGTCGAACACGACGATGAGCTTTGTGAACATCATCTGCCCCATTCCCCACAAGGCGGAAACCGTCTTGCGGGCCTGCATGGGATAGGTCTTTTTGATTGAAACGAAAGCCAGGTTGTGGAACACTCCCTCCACCGGCAGATTTATATCCGCAATCTCCGGCAGCTGGGTCTTAATGAGGGGCAGGAAGATTCGCTCCGTGGCCTTGCCCATGTAGCAATCCTCCATGGGCGGCGCGCCCACCACCGTGGCGGGATAAATCGCGTTCTTCCGGTGGGAAATACAGGTGAGGTGAAACACCGGATACTCGTCCGCGGGGCTGTAATAGCCGGTGTGGTCGCCGAAGGGGCCCTCAATCCGCCGCTCATGGGGATCGACGTAGCCCTCAATCACAATCTCCGCGTCCGCGGGCACTTCCAGGTCCACCGTGCGGCACTTTACGGTCTCCACCGGTTTTTTCCGCAGGAACCCGGCGAAGATGAGCTCGTCGAAACCGTCGGGCAGAGGTGCGGTGGCGGAGTATGTAACCGCCGGATCGCCGCCCAGGACAACGGCAACTTCCATGCGCTTCCCGGCCTTCTCGTATTCCGCGTACTGCTTCGCCCCGGTTTTGTGCACGTGCCAGTGCATGCCCGCTGTCCGGGAGTCGAAAATCTGCATTCGGTACATGCCCATGTTCCGTTTGCCGTCGAGACCCTTGGTGATTACCTGGGGCAGCGTGATGAAGGGTCCGCCGTCGCCGGGGTGGCAGGTGAGCACCGGCAAAATGTCGAAAGTCGCCCTGTCCCCCTCGCAGACAACGTCAAACACCGGAGATGACTTCACGCTCACCGGAAAGGACTTGGACAAATCGTAAAGCCTGGGCAGCATGAGAGCCTTCTCCATGAGACTTGCCGGCGGCCTCGTCTCGATGAGTTTCTCTATATCCGCCGCCGCATCCTCCACGGACTCTCTGCCCAAGGCCATGGCCATGCGCTTCACGGAGCCGAACATATTCACCGCCACGGGCATATCGCTGCCCTTGACCTTCTCGAACAGAACGGCC
>JAGDDM010000181.1 GCA_017958015.1 Abditibacteriota bacterium
GTGGACGTATTCTACAAAGTGCAATACAATTACAACGACGACTTGGTATGCGGCACCTACTATACCAAGAGCGTCATAGACATTCACATGGGCATGAGATTGTTCGATTCCCAGACACTCAAACCTTATCCGGTCAACCTCAATACCAGCGTGAAAGTAAGGAACGCGATAAGATAATGAAGAGCTACGAAAGACGCGACAGACGAGGCGGTCAGACTCTGATCATCTCCATAATGATTATGTTTATCTTGGCTATTATCGCCACTTTGTTCGTGGCGATAGTGGCGCGGAACCTTATTCAGTCCGGCAGATCGGCCCAGTCCGACGCTGTGGCGCAGATTGCCGCCGCCGGTATCAACTACGCCGACCGGATGCTCACCTCCAGCGAGGACGGCGCCGACTGGCGTCCCGTTCCGGACAACCTCGGCTGCAGCGATGGCGGAAACTTCTACGATGGCGTCGAGCCGGTGCCGGAAAACGGTTGGCAGGATATGCGGGCGGATTACCCGGACTTCAAATGGCTCAGACCCTACTGGCCGGAAGAGTTGGGCGAACTTGACGACGAGGGAATAGGCTACGCCGGACCCACGGGCGGTTTCACCTGCTTCAACGCCGGCAGGGGCAGATATCTCCTCCGGGTAAGCTACAACCCCAACATGAGCGACCCCCTGTCCAAGTATATCAAGATTGAGTCCATCGGCCGCTGGGGCATCTTCGATCCCGAGGACCCCACAACCTATAAAGACACCACCGACTACAAGATGAAGCGTGAGCTGACGGCCTACAAGCCCATCGGCATCACCGACTACGTCCGGTTTGTCACCAACAAGAACAATAAGCCCATGGCGGCGTCTCTGGGTGTTCCCAATTTCGCCACCGATTACGGCAGAAGCAATAATTCCCGCTACGGTCTCCGGGGCGCTCCCATCAGAGTGAACGGCGACCTGAAGTGGTACGGCAATTACACGGGCAACGGCGTGAACGTGTACCTCAGAGGTCTCGAAAGCGACGACGGCGGCGATCCTCTTCCTCTCGACAGAGTTGAGGTCTCCGGCGAGATAAGCGCCGACGCGGACACCTCCGGCAACAACAAAGTTCCGGTCACAATCAACACGATTGTGGGCAACAGAACCCGGGCCGTGGCCGCCGCCGACAGTGACACCGGCGATTTCACCACCGCCTCCGGTTTCTACAGAGACGGCGATTCCGGCACCGACGCTTACAGATACGCCAGAGGCGTAAAGCGCATTGAGCCCCCGAGCATAACGAAGAAGGACCTCACCAACACCTCCACCCGGTACAGAATGCTCACCCTGAGTTCCGGCGAGTACGTCAACGTGGGCGGCAAGAACGTCAACCTGGGCAGATACGGATGGGGCAGAGGCATCTACATCGACAACGAAAAGGACGACCAGTCCGACTCCTTCAGTCTTTACGGCCGCTACACCGTCCGCGAGGACTGGCTCAACCCCAACAACAATATGACCAAGAGCGCCTGGCTGGGTCCCTACTACATTCCGCCGGCAGTCATCATCACCCTGGTTCCCGACGATTCCGAGGTGATTAACGTGGGCGGCAAGAACATCACCCAGTACTATTTCTACATCACCAAGGACACCTCCGACGGCAGCGTGTGGCACGACGCCGCCGGCAACGAGCGGCCCGACTGGGGCAAGACAATCAGAATGCCCTATCCGGACCCCAAGCAGGGCAGAGTCCTTACCCGGGCCGTGGGCGCCAACGGAAACGTGCGCATCGACGGCAACGGCGTCATCTACGCCGAGGGCAACGTGAGAGTTCGGGGTATGCTTCCTCCCGGAATGAACCTCACCATCGTCTCCGGCAAGACCATCTACATCGACGGCAACATTCTGAAGTACCGCGAGGACAACCCCACGGCCAACGATCCTTACAGAGGCGCGGATCCCACCTGCGGCATCGCTCTTCTGGCCAAGGACAACATCTGCGTGAACACCACCCAGTTCCTGTCCCCGGACAACATCACCGTGGACGAGATCGATTCCTCCGCCGGCGACGCCACCTCACCGGTGCTGGTGCTCAACCAGAATTCGAGATTTATTTCCAAGTTCGAGTTCGGTCCCTACGAGTCCGAAAACGGCAGAGACAACAAAACCGCAACCTCATGCTCCGCCACGCGGGGCAGGGCGGCGCCTCCTACATCAACGGCTTCATCAACAGAGAGGCCATCGAGTGGAACACCAAGGTCAGCGACATGTATCCCCTCATTTGGGGCGTGGGCGACCCCAGATTTGACGGCGTTTACGGCTACGGCAGCGATTCCGCCATGCTGGGACAGGTGTTCGACATCACCGACGACATAAAGGCCAACCTCTACGAGCTTGTGGGCAAGACCAACACCTTCGAGATAGCTCTGGACAAGGTCTACACCAGAGAGAACTACGTTTTGAGCTCCGCCGCCATCGTGCCCAACGATGTGCGAATCGAGGCGATTATGTACGCCCAGGACGGCAGTTTCTTCGTCATTCCGGGCAGATGGTTCAACAACGACAGCTCCGACATTCCCGGAAGAGACAGACCCGCCGGCACCGACGACATGTTCCCCTACTACGGCGAGCCTCTGGACATCAAGATTACAATCGACGGCGCCGTGGCCGAAAACGCCACCGCCTCCATCGGCGACGTGACCCAGTGGTCCGAAAAGTGGTGCGGAATCCCGAGTCACTACGGCTCCAGCAGCACCACAACGGCCCACGCCGGCGACGGCATCACGTTCCTCTACGACGACCACGCGGGTTGGCCTCTTGAGGACCTGAACGACCCCACCAGCGCGGTGAGATTTGACTACTACGGCAGAGTTCTGCCCCTGGCTCCGAAGCTCCCGGTTTGCGGCAGCCTGATATATTCCGGCGACATAATGTAGCGGAGGTAATTATGAGAAATCGTATTTTGACCCTTTTGATTTCGGCGGTTATGATTTCGTCGATAGCTTTATCGGCGGCGGACGCCGGCGCGTTCAGCTACTCCACGAAGCGCCGGAGAATCAACTGCGCCGTCATTATGATCCCCGGCGTGAACGGTTCCGAGATGGCCAATCATCAACTGAGCGGTCTCGTGGCCCCCAGCTACAACATCGACACCGGCAAGCTTCTTTCCGACCCGGGCACCGCCCACATTTTCTGGAAGCTGGACAATGACAGCCTCCTGAAACCCGCGGGCTGGTCTCTTCAGAACCCCCTGTCCAACATAACCGTGGCCACGGACTACGGCAAGTTCAACGACAGATACTGGGTGCTGAACCTTGACAGCATCACCGACCTCACGGGTCTGGACGTGGCCTATCTGCCCCTGAGCGGCTATGTGAAGCTCACGGACATGGAGCGGGAAAAACTGAGAAGATTCGTTGACACCGGCGGCGTCCTTTGGATTGACTTCGCCGGCGGCAGTATGCTGGATTTCGACAACACTTTCTTCATCAGAGATATGACGACGGTTCGGGCCGGCGGCACCTCCATGTATCCCGCCGGAAACAGATACCATCCGATTCTCTCCAGCCCCAATTGGCTTGACGAGAGAGAGATTCCCTACATCGGTTGGAACGCGGGAAGCTATTCCTGCAACCCGGGCTTCGACATCAAGAACATGGGAGCCCTCAGAGAGGGTAATTTCAACTTCGATTCCCTCCTTCCCATCACCGTGAACTCCGCCGACGGCAGAGCCTCCATTGCCGGCAACACCTACGGCAGCGGCAAGGTGGTTATGACCGCCGACTTTGTGGGTATGGGCATCATAAAGAAAAACGACTTTTTCTCCGCCATAGACATGAAGCTGGGCTACAACATTCTGGCATGGTCCTCCTCCTGGACCGAGTTCAGAAAGGGCGCCCGCAGAACCGCCTCCGGCATCGACAGCGTGGGCGGCGGCAAACTTGTGGAAACATGGACTCTCCCGGCTCCCGCGTTGAGCCGCAGCGAAGTCTCTCCGGTTGTCTACAAGGGCGTTGCTTTCTACACCGCCGACAACGGTCTTTACGCCGTTGATTTGCTGCCCAACAGAGACCTTGACGGCGACGGCGACGTTGACGACGGCGTCAAAGACAGCACCCTGGGCATGGAAAACAAGGGCCAGGACGTAATTTGGTACCTTCAATCTCCGCCCGGTATAAAAATTTCCGCTCCCACTGTGGTTTCAATGCTCAATGTGAGTACTTTTAATGGCGGAACCGGAAATCCGGTCATTGACGCTGTTCTGATTACCATGAACGTCAACGGCAGTACTCTTCTGCGAGGTTTATTCGCTTTCCCCACCGACGGCAACGGTCATTTAGCCGGAAATTACGAACAGATACCTTATATTCAGGATGCGCCCTTGTTTACGAGCGGCGGTTCGGAGGATTTTGCTCCCAGAGCGCCCATTTACCAAAACGGCTGGATATACTATGTCAGCTCAGAAGGTAAGCTCAATGCCTTTAACCCCGTGATTGTCGCGGCTGCGGGTTATAGCGATTATGCCAAATACAGCGTTCCCTTCACGTCCATAGGTTCAACTTACCTTGGCGCGGTCAAGAGCGCTCCTTTCTTCGGCTACGTGAAGAACGAGACCACCGGCGCCACCTTGGGTATGGTATATTGGGTCACTCCCGATTTGAAGCCCTCCGGCGTTCAGAGAGACACGGACAACGACTGTATCTACGGCATTCCGGTTTCCGTGGCGGGTGATAAGCTGAAAGTTACTCAGAGAGAGACAAACACCTGGTATCTGGAGACATCTTACAAGACCGCTTTCATAAGCGAAAATCCGGCCATATCCATTTGGTTCAGAGACAGAGACGGCGACCCCCACAGCATCGACGATTACTGCACCGTGGATATCAACGAGCCCATTTCCGGAACTCAGCCTCAGCCCGGCAGAATCAAACTTACCTTCAAGAGCGGTATGGCCGATAAGATTGATTACGACGCCACAATCTACGCTTCCTATTCCATGTATTACAGGGATAAGCAGGGTCAAGGCGGTATTGTCTACATGTCTTCGCCCACCCGCACCGTTCTCACTCCTTCCTCTTCCACGGGAGAGCATGAGAGCACCAGAGTTCCCAAGACCGAGGTTGTGGGCACTCCTTCCATGGGTCCGGACAACACCATTTACATCTCCGGCCACAGATCCGACGGTTACGCCAACTCCGTCTACGCCGTAAAGAATATGGGCACCGGCGAGCAGATTACCCGCTGGAACTACATGATTCACAACGGTGTTTCCGCCGGTGACGCCAACGGCGTGGAACTTCCTCCGGTGATTATCCACAAGGACACCGAAACGGGCAACGTCTACCGCATGGAGAACCCGCAACTTACATCCTCCCCGACTTACGCCGGCGGTAAGGTATTCGTAACCGTCAGCGGCGACACCAACGGCAACGCTCCCAGAGGCGCGCTCCTCTGCCTGAACGCCAACCACAACTTCACAATCAGAGTCACCAAAAACGCGGGTACCCACCTCGGCGGCAGCAATGCCAGCCAGGGCGCCAGCTTTATTGACGAGACCACCGGCAGACATAAACAGGTCCGCATTTGGCAGCCCAACATTTTGGAGAACCGCAACACTCCCGGACAGCAGCTCCAGCCCGCTCAGGCGGCGGTGGGCGTGCCCAGCGACATGATTGACTACAACAACGGTATCATAACGATTACCAACTTCGAGCGGATTAAGCTTCGGGGCACCATGAGCGCCAACGGCAGACTCACCCCGTCGTTGCCGGTTCACATCTTCATTGACAACGTGGAAGTGCCGGTGGACTACTCCACCTGGGCGCCCACGGTTGCGGCGGAGACATACGGCTACGGCGGTTACGCCGGTCAGAAGAGCTCCGCCCACAGCTCCGACTGCGTGGATCTCAGCGGTTGGAACAATTTGCTTTGGTACTACGTCATACCGGATAGCACCATATCCTCCCCGCCGGTTGTGATAGGCAACACGGTTTACGTCATGGCTGACAACGGCGATATGTACGCCCTGAACGCCGAGACCGGCGAATCCAACGCCACCGAGACCACCAACAAGCCCGTGTGGCAGTGGAACTCCGGTTCAACGTCCGGCTCCGGCGATCAGTACATGCTTTCCCCGGCGGCCTCCGACGGCGTTCTCTTGGTTCCCACCAAGAACGGCCTCACGGCCTTCGGCAATTCCTACACCCTGGTTGCCGACGACACCAGAGTGGCGGAGATCGACGGCGGCGGCGATTTGGCTTGGATGGCGGACACCGTGCGTGTTCCCGCCACGATTCCCGCCTCCAAATCCGACAGCACCTCCACAGTTGACCTCAATATCACCGGCGCCAACATGGCCAAGTATCTCGAGGGCAACGATATGCTCCTGGTTTGCACCGGCGGCAACTACGTTTGCAGAATCGACAAGTCCGCGGAAGTTTCCATGCTTTCCGCTCCCGACTCCAAGAGTAACAACGTAACCCGCTACATCCGCTGGTTCTACGACAAGTTCACCGATCCCAAGAACCTGCTGGCATCCGGCGGCGACACGGCTCTGCGGCATCCCACGGACGCTCAGATTTGGTCCGAGACGGAAACAGCCGGCGGCAAGCAGAGAATCGTTGTTCACTGCCTCATTGCCGACAGCGGCAACTACAGAATAGTTGACCTTGTGTACAGATTCGACACGAGCGGCAACATCATCACAAGCGGCGAGTATTCCGTGGATCCCTCCACCGGCTTCGTGCTTCCGGAGCTCAACTGGGTCACCAAGACCGACGCCACGGATCAGAAGTTCACCTTCAACAGCGTGCAGCTGGGCGAGGACAACACTTCCGTTTGGGCCGCGGCTTCCAACTACCGCACCGGCACCGATACGGACATTACCGGCAATTACAGCGTCACGGATCCCATGTACAATTCCGCCCTTGGCGGCGCCATCGTGGCGGTTAAGTACAGAGAGGGAACAAACGGCGCTTGGAACTACAACGCCAAGGGCTGCGGCGAGATTTTCGCCAGATGCGACGCTCTCGTTTGGAGCGGCAACAAAGAAACGCCCATTCTGAACCCGCGATTCTTTAAGGTTGTGAACAAGACCGACGGCACCCACCTTCTGGTCTGCGACAACAACGGCATACATTACACCGCGGCTCTTGCCGGCGGAACTTCTCTCCGGGTAACGGATTCTCTCACCGACGAGAGATACCGCTCCATGTACAGAGAGATTATCGACGAGAAAACCGGCGTGGCGTCGGACACCACTCTGACGCTGGGTATTCCTCTCCGGGCCTCCTGCGTTGAGCTTTTGCCCAACGGCAACTGGCTGGTGACAAACGGCTACGTGGGCGTCGCCCCCGACGGCGGCAACTTCTCCGGCGAGGTTTTCGAGTATGACCCGGAAAGTAAAAAGATTGTCTGGACGACGCCGGAGCTTATGTGCCCCGACAACACGCCCGAAGATTGGTATCAGGCGACGGGCGGAACGAAACTGAACCACCCGCGGTCCGCACTCAGGAGATAATGAAATGGCAGTAAAATCGAAAAAAACCCTTTACACGGCAATAAGCGTGTTGGCCCTCGCGGGGCTTATCGTCTCCGGCGCTTTTACCGATACCTTCTGGCAGTCCTATTGTTTCGACCGGTTCCACACCGGCCAGAACAACGACGCCAACCATATCAAAAATCCCGAGACTTTGGACCTTGTGTGGGTGTTTCCCCGGGACGTGAGCACCAAGAGCTCCCAGGTGGTGGATAACGTGAACGGACGCGCCACCGGCAGCTGGACCGTCAGGGACAGCGAAGGCGCCTACATAAGCGACGAGGACGCCGAGGCCCAGGAAGCGGAAGGAATCGAAAATCCCATCGGCAACTTCAGCTACACCGCGGCCTTGCCCAGCGACAGTACCAATCCCGACAAGCCCTTCACCTGGACTTTCAGCGTCACCGCCGACATGCTGGCCAACACCCACTTCTATAAGATTCAGGTTTGGATTCCCGCTCTCACCGAGGAAGAACAGCTGGATTTGGGTTACACTTTTTCCCAAAACGCGGTCTACACCGTGAGAGACGACTACGGCGAAAAAACCTATTCTTTCAATCAGCGTGACACCGGCGGTTGGCAGGAGCTTACCTACGAAGCTCTCCGCATAACGAGACCGGGCGCGTACAAAGTGACTCTTTCCGCCATTACCGGCGATAACTTCAATCCCGAGGCCGACAGCGGCGAATCCCCCTCCATAGCGGTTGCCGCCGACGCGGTTCGCCTCGTTCCCGTCACCGGCATGGAGGTTTATTCTTCTCCCGCCAGCGGCTCCATTCCCTGGTCCACCACCGTCACCTACGGTTTGGGCGACGGGGAGGGCAACGCTCAGCAGACGGAAACATACAGCACGGACGCTTTGCCGGTTGTCTGTGTGGGCACCGTTGAGCCGCCCTTCGGCAACGGCATGGCCTCCATCAACTCCGGCGCGATTTACTGCGTCAACAGCGTAACTCCCATCAACCAGACCGCCGCGAGCAGCTCCAAGAAAGGCTTCTTCGACGCTCTCTCGGAAAATCTGGGCACATATATATGGCGTTATCCCGCGGCTAACCCCGACGACAGAGACGAACTTGACGGTCCCGTTATGAACGGCGTCTATTCCTCTCCTCTCGTTGACACCAGCCACCCCGGCAGCCCGGTTGTGTACGTATCCGCTCAGGACGGCCAGATTTACTGTTTGGACGCCGTAACGGGCGAGCGGATTTGGTCCGGCCCCGGCATCACCATGGGCGAAAACTCCGCCTCCACCAACTACGAAGGCACCTGGGAAACCGTCAGCGGCGTTGACGAGTGCTTCGGCGGATCTTATAAGTGGGCCGCCGGTACCACGGAAAACGACAACGTGGCTTCCGTAACCTGGAACTTCGCGGAAAAACTGGACACGAGCATGGTGAGACAGCCCGGCGACGCCGGCGTCGCCTATGAGGTCTACGTGTGGATTCCCAGCAATAACGGCACCGGCGTGACCCAGTCCGCCAACTATACCGTCACCTATCAGGACGCCCAGGGCAATCCCGCCACCGACAACGTGAAGCTGGATATGAGCACCTACAACTTCTCCGGTAAATGGCAGCAGTTGGGCGGCTCCTATTTCAACGTTCAGAGCGTAAAACTCACCAACAAAACATCCGACGGCGGCAAGGTTTTCGCCGACGCGGTTAAGATTGTTCCCGCCGAGTGCGGCGTCTTCGGATATTCCTCTCCCATTACCGATGTAAGGGACGACGGCACCGGTGTTTCCACCAAGGTATTTGCCTGCACGGCCTCCGGCAGAGTCATCTGCATGTCCGCCAACGCGGCTGAAGAGGGCATCGGCAAAACGGAATGGGCCTGCCCCAAACTGAGAACGAAAGCCGTCATCGAGGAAGAGGATGACTACACCGAACGGGGCTTCGGCTCCGTGGGCGGCAGTTTGGCCTACACCTCCAACGGCAACTACATCATCGGCAGCGCCATACAGGTGGGCGCGTATGAGGATGTCAGCCTCTTCTGTATCGACACCGAGGGCAACCTCAAGTGGAAAGTGGGCGGCGACTACGGATTTACATCATCGCCCACCATCGGCGCCGACGGCAACATCTATATCGGCGACATCGGCGGTTATTACAGGTGCTTCAGAATGGCGGACGGCAGTGAACTGTGGTCCAACCCCGGCACATCGGGTTATGCCGAAGGTCTCAGCCCCATTCCTCTGGGCGCTTTCAGATATTCCACCAGCGCTTTCGGCATCGCCAAGTCCCCCGCTTACAGCGGCGGAGATTTCCGCACGTGGATAGGCTCTTCCGACGGCAAGATTTATTCCTTCAAGATAAATGAGGGCCTCTCCGAGCACAGAATGTACACGGAATACAACGACGAGGGCGAACAGAAATCGGTTCACAACGCTCCCCCGAGATACGTCGAACCCAACTTCTATTCCGCCATCGAGGGTTCCGTGGCCGTGACGGGTCTCAATCCCGGAAACGTCACTACCATGTACGTGGGCGACATGAACGGCGTTCTCCAATGGAGAAACGCCGCCCACGGCACATCTTCCGATACGGTTGATGTTATAAACAATGTGGGCAAGTGGAAATACGACGGCTATCAGACCGACGGATTCCTCTTCTCCTCCCCGAACCTTACCACCGTTACCGCCGATATGGCGGCGGCCAATGTGGACTGGGTCTACATCGGCGGCTCCGACGGCAGAGTCTACGCCTTCTCCGACGAGGAGGGCGCCTGGGGCGGACACTGGCACGGCGGCCAGTGGCCCTTCGACGGCGAGCCCGGCGACAGAAAAGTTTCCTCCCGCTCCGCGGTGGAGACGGACATTCAGTTCGACATATTCAGCAAAGACTTTGCCCGGGCTTCCGAGTACGGCGACCCGGATCCTCATACAAATGACTGCTATCAGCTTCCCGGCAAGACCGTTACCACCCAGTTCGGCAACACTTACAACGACTGGATTCTTTCCCAGAAGATGAAGCAGCCCGACGTAACGATTAAAGAGGGCGGCGAGTATGAGCTCGAAAACGCTCAGGCCATCAACAGGGCTCTGAAGGAAGCGGCCACCGAACGGAGAACAAAGAACAACGTCTTCGGCGAGGCCAAGAGAACTCCCAACGGCGGTCAGGTGTACTTCGAGTGGGGCGAAAGGATTAACGTTATCCTTTGGAACATGCCCGCTCTGGAGGATCTTTACGGCGATAACAACGCCTCCAGACGGAACGCCATAAGATTCCTTATGACCAACGGCAGCGGCGGCACCAGCGCCGGTTCCCAGCTCTCCTTCGCGGGCAACATCAGACAGCTTAAAGAATATCACATTCTTTCCAAGGAAACCGCCTCCGCCCAGAACGGAGAGGGCGGAACCACCGTAAGCGGATTCAAGAGACTTACGTATAAGAAATCCGACGGCGAAAACGTCTATGTGAAGCGGTCCTACGCCGTGGGCGAGATTGAGATCAACGCCACCGGCAGCAAGCCGCCCACTCCCGGTCCCGGCTGGGTTTTGGTGGCGGAAGTCCGCCAGCGCAGAACCGGCACAAGCAGCCAGAGCAGCAGCTTCGAGTTCGTGCGCATTCCCATCGCCAGGCTCAAATACAGCGGCGGCAAACTCATTCCGGTTGCCATAGACAACGACGGCGACGGTGCCGATGACGTGTTCAAAGAGGCCAACTTGGGTATCAACAACCCGCTGGCCATCAGACCGGACAGCACCGTCAAGAAAGACTGGATCGCTTGGCCCGACGACCTGAAAAAGCCCAACAGAGACGACGACGAAGCCCACTACAACGGCAACTCCGTTGAGGAGACCCTCAGCGACAACCGCAGAGCCCTCCGCACGGACAAACTGCCGGTGGTTGACCTGGG
Organism: Abditibacteriota bacterium; assembly: GCA_017958015.1. Classification (GTDB taxonomy): domain Bacteria; phylum Armatimonadota; class UBA5829; order UBA5829; family UBA5829; genus RGIG10368. Next base: position 11,362 of record JAGDDM010000181.1, read on the forward strand.
CGACGTTCAGCACGGAACCACCTCCGGCGAGGGACTCCTGGGCGTTATGGACAGAAGCGCCGTGGGCTGCAAGATTACCCGCCACACCGGCGGCTATCCCATTACCGAAAAACTCAACAACTTCAGAATCGGCAGATACGACTTGGAGTGGGGCGGCGGCGCCGACGCCATCACCGCCTGCGGCGGAATCAGATTCCCCTGGGAACAGGGACCCGGTTCCGACGACTACCCGGACATCTACGTCACCGCTCAGAACTACCGGAAGATGACCGACGACGCCAATCCTTCCGTGGGTGCCACCACACTGCCTTCCGTGCTCCTCAGGAGAGCCACCGGCAGCGGTTGGGACACCCAGTATCCGGAAGCGGTCAACAAGGTCACCGGTACATCTCCGGTTCTCCGCTCCGAGAAGGTGCTTGTCACCGTTGATGTGCCCAAGTATCAGCCCGCCAACCAGACCGGTTACGCCCACAAGATGCCCGCCTTCATCGACTCCAACAAGAACGGCAAGTTCGAGGACGGCAACACCATCCTGGGCAGACCCGGCACATATCAGGAAGCTTACAGACGGTTCAGAGTCTACCTCACCGTTCCCGCGGACCCGAGAATGGAAGTCGAGGAGCAGACCGTGGACATCGGCAGAGTTCCCCACGGTTTGGGCCTTGAGCTGGACAACTTCGACGCCTTCTGCTCCGACCCGGACGTTCAGCAGTGGTTCAAGACAATCACCGTCAAGAACACCGGCAACGTGAACCTTCGGAATCTGAAGGTGGCCGGTACGGATTTGTACGCCACTTCCACCAATACCGTTTTCCCGCTTTCCGGCAAGGGTATTACCAGTTCCCTGGATAAGGGCGACAGATATATGAACGCCGGCAAGTTCCCCTTCCGCTCTCAGGACGGTCGGGGCGCCGACATCGGCTACACTCTCACCAAAGCCAGAGTGAACAGCCCGGATCCCTCGGTTATGTCCATTCCGGACAGACGGCGCTGGGATATGAACTTCAACGGCACCGTGGATCGGTCCAAGAATATTCTTTCCGATTTGGGTTGGGCCTGGGACGCTCCGCTGCCCATTAAGGTCAGCGTCAAGGTTCCGCTGGGTCAGTCCACCGGCTCCTACATGGCTCCCTTCCTCACCGTCTTTTCCGACATCGACGGCGACGGAGTTGTGGACAGAACCGAGCCCTACGCCAATCCCAGCTTCGACCTCAAGGTGAACGTTCGGGAATCCCGCCTCACCGGCGGCGTATCTCCCATTACGCTCCCTCAGATCGATCAGGAACTGACGCCTCTCAAGGTAAACGACACGGCTCCCGCGGCCTTCAAGGACGCCAAGACCGGCGACGTTCACCTGTTCTGGTCCGGCAACAGACAGCCGGGCGGCAACTATCCGGACTTCACCGACGCGAACAGCGAGGCGCTGAAGAAGTTCGCCTCCGCGCCTTGGTTCATCAACCACGCCAGACTCCATTGGGTTTCCGGCACCGGTTGGTCTCCCTACAAGAAGACCGGCGACGATGCCTCCTGGTGGGCTCCCCACAAGACGAACGGCAACACCGTATTCGACTTCGGTTCTCAGTGGCCGGATCTGCTTATCGACAACGACAACCTGTCCATCCTCAAGTACGAGGGCGAGAACATGGTTCACCATACGGACCCCTACATCACCGTCAGCGAATCCAACGAAAAGGAAGCGTGGATGACCTGGACCGGCAGCATCGCGCTGGAAGATGAGGACCTGGACACCGTAACAAACGAAAACAGAATATTCTACGGCAACATAAGCGACATATCGTCGAACACCACCATTCCGGTGCGCTCCATTCTTCAGGACCCGTATTCCCTGAAGAAGTCGCCCACCTTGGCGGTTTACGACAACACCATGTGGGCTATGTGGCAGAGCGGCAACGGCAGCAGATGGTCTCTGCAGTATTCCGTGAATCCCGTAAACGGCCACCCGGAGAAGAATTGGACCACCGCCAAGACTCTCCGCACCCCGGACACACTCACCTCCGTGGGTTCGCCTTCCGCCATATACCACAGATATACCGACAACAAGGGCATGATGGACGTTGTCTATTCCGGCATCGCCGCCAGAACGAACAACTCCGACGTAATGCTCACCAGGTATTACACCGACTATAACAACAACGATTGGGCGCCGGACAAGATCGCGCTGCCCATGCCCAGAATCTTCGCCGAGCGGCTCACCAGAGACACCAAGTACGGCTTCTTCACTTCCAAGCATATCGCCTGGAAGCGGCCCGGATTGGGCAACGACGCCGTGGTGGACAACAGAGGCGGTTACGACGTAACATCCGATACCGCGGACTATCCCTACGTCTACGTGAAGTTCCCCGCGGGCTATCCGAAGCCCGGCGGCGGCAAGCTCAACGCGGAAACTTGGATCAGCGCCACCGACGGCACCGTTAAAGGCGCTTCCAACGAAAACGGCAAACCCATAGATCCCACCTTCGACAACGAAGCCGGCGTCTATGTGTACAAGTACGACGAGAAGAGCCTCGCCACGGACCTCCTTGGCGAAATGCTCATCGACTACGCCGCGGGCATCCTCCGGTTCACGGAACCCTTCCACGAGGTTCGCTCCGACGACGAAGTTCTGGCGCCGGAAGTCTACGCGGACTACACGCCTCAGACTTGGCGGCTCACCACCGGTCTGGGCGCCGACAACTCGCCTATGGCCTTCATAGAGCGGGGCGGTCCCTACACCAGCAAGTACTCCGTGGTACGCCCGGGTCTGGGTTCCGGCTTCAGAAGCGGCGACCCCGACGTTGACAGACTTTGGGTCCTGTGGAGACGGGCCGACAGAGCCGGCGACAACGGCAGCATCTACTATACCTCTTACAGAATGGGTATAGACCTGGCCGAAGTCTTTATCGGACAGTCCGGCAACTCATTCTACGTGAACAAGGGCGTTCCCGCCATTCCCATGAACGAGGACGGCACCGTATCCGACGCGGCCAACCTCACGATAAGCGGCAACAGCATGTCCTGGGAAGTGGACCGCACCGGCCGGAAGATCTTCTTCACCACCGCCGACGAGCGGGTACTCTCCATGCGGGAGACTCCCTACCAAACTCCCACCGACGGCATAAGAGTCAGCTACAAGGACATCGACGGCAAAACCGTGTCCTTCACCGCCCGCGACATCAGCTGGATTAAGGAACTGCCGGAGCAGGCAATGCCCACCGAAGGCAACGTGAACGAGGGAAGCATCTACGGCTTCGCCGACTTCGACTACGAGGGCGCGAGCGCCTCCGATCCGCTGCTCTCCTCCAAGATATGGATTTTCTGGACCAGCACCCGGAGCGGCACCTCCGACCTCTATTGGCAGACTCTGAGTCCGAGATTCTGATTGTGAAAAGCGAGCTCTGAGCTCAAGGTTCCGATAGAGTCGGCTTTTCGCCGCGGATTCTATGCTCTCCTCCAAGATTCGGATTTTCCGGACGAGCACCCGGAGCGGCACCTCCGACCTCTACTGGCAGACTCTCAGCCCTCGGTTCTGAGGTGAAAATCGGGGAAAGAAACAGGGGATAAAACCGAAAAAATGAATACCGAACCGGCCGTCCGCAAGCCGCGGAAGGCCGGTTTAGGGGCATTTTCACGAAATTTTCCGAAAAAAAGCCGATTTTTTTTCGAAAAGGGCCGTTTTGCAATAGCGTTTTTGCGCGTTTTGCGTTATAATATATTGTGTGGCAAGAAATGTGTCGCATTTCACTAAAAGTGTGAATAGGATATCTGATTATGGCTTCCAAAAAAATACCTTCCGCGGTTCTCGGTCTTGACATAGGCACCACCGCGATTAAAGCCGTTGAAGTCAAGTACATCAAAGGCAAGCCCGTTGTTACCGGAATCGTTTCGGCGGATTTGCCCGAGGGCACTTTTGACAGCGAGCTCATCGTAAACCCCGAGGAGCTGGGCAAGACGGTTAAGGAGCTTTTGGCATCCAACAACATAAAGACGAAAAACGTTGTGTGCGCTCTTTCGGGTCAGACAAAGGTTATCGTGCGCGTCGTGGAAGTTCCCAAGATGACGAAGAAGGAGCTGGACGACACCATGAAGTTCCAGGTGGAATCCAACGTTCCTTTCCCCGCCAACGAGATTGTGAAGGATTACGAGATAATCGAAAATCCCGACGCGGACGTGAACGATCCCAACTACGATGTCCTCTTCGCCGCCGCGCAGCAGGACCTTGTTAACTCCTACATGGCCATGCTCAAGTTCGCCGGTCTCAAGATTGCCGCTCTGGACGTGAACACTCTCGCCGTGGGCAGAGCCGTTCTCGAATCGGAAAAGAACGAAGAGGGCAAAACCGGCATTATCGGCGTTGTGGACCTGGGCGCCTCTTTCAGCAGCTTCGGCGTCTTCGAAAACGGCGACCTTAAATATCCCAATCCTCCTCTTTCCGTGGGCGGCAACAGCCTCACCGCGGAAGTGGCTCAGATTTTGGGCGTGGAGAAGGACGAGGCGGAGGAATCCAAGAAGCAGTACGGCTACGCCGACGCGGAAGTTTTCAATATGCTCCTGGGCATCGCTCAGGAAGCGGAGAACGAGGAAGAGGACTTCGACTTCAACGACGCTTTCTCCACCTTCGAGGAACAGACTCAGGCCGTGTCGGAAGCCCATGACGACGAGTTCGGCGACTTGCCGGGTCTCGGCGGAGGTCTGGGCGACATTCTGGGCGGTTCCGTGGATGTTGCGGAATCCGAAGAAGAAGCCGCTCCCGCGGTGGACAATCCTCTGGATTTGGACGCCGGCGAGACCGAGGCGGAGCCTCTCTTTGATTTGGGCGACAAGCCCTTCGGCAACGACAACGATACGCCCTTTGCCACCGACGATATAGATCCCAATTCCCTTCAGGGCAAAGTGCTTACGGCCATTGCCACTCCTCTTATCGATTTGGCCAACGAAATAAGACGCTCTCTTGAGTATTACAATACCCGCTACAACAAAGACATCGACAAGCTGGTCCTCTGCGGAGGCGGCGCCAATCTCGGCAAGATTGCCGATTTCCTGGTGGGTGAGCTGGGTGTGGAAACCGAAGTGGTGAAGCCCATGGCGGGTTTTGCCGTTGAGATTCCCGACCTTACCGAGCAGTACATAAACGAGATTTCACCTTCCCTTACCGCCGCCTTGGGGCTCGCGGTTCGCGATATGGTTGAATAAATCCGGAGTAGTAAACAGCAATGATAAAACTTAACCTGTTGCCTAAAGTCGTGGACGAGAAAAAGGATATCCGCAACATGATTATTCTTTTCTCCGTTCTGCTTCTCGCTGTTCTCGCCGGCTGTTTTGCCTATATCCACCAGCTGGACGTGAACATTGCCGATATGAAGGCGAAAGAAGCCGAAGCTCGTATGCGCAAGGAAAACGTGGACAGAATCAAGGCCGAGGCCGAAAGCTGGGAAGGCAAGATTCCGCCCGTCAAGGCTAAGGTTGACTTCTTCGACAGCGTTATGGCCTACACCGACGCCTATCCCAAACTCTACGAGGAAATCGCCCGCTGGACCTACAACAGAGTTCAGTACAACGCCATCTCCACGCCGGCTCCGGACGCGGTGGTTATGGCCGCCAAGGCGAAGAATCTGGACGATGTGGGCAGATATCTGCTGAATATGTATAAAGCCACGAACCTCTTTACCGAGGTTACCATAAGCGGCGTTCCCGGATACGGCCAGATGGAAGGCGGCGACGTGGGATTCGACTTCGGCGCGCTCAACGAGCAGGCTGCGGCCGAATCGACTCCGCCCCCGGCTTCCGGCGGTATGACCCAGGAACAGCTGGCCGCCAGCTTCCCGGGCAGAGACGTATCCGGCGTAACCAACGTGGGAACCGGCGGAGCGGCCGCTCCCGCCCCCGCGGCGCCCGCCCAGTCCTATCAGGCTCCCAGCCTCGCGGGACTCGGCGCCATCGATACCGGTGTGCTCAGAGCCCCCGGTGCCGGCGTACCCAAAGAAATCAATTTTACGGTTAATTGCAAGCTCAAAGAGCCCATCAATGTTCCCACACCTCCGGGAACACAGAACCCCGATGAGCAGCCGATGTAAAGGCAAGTGAAATAAAAAGGATTTGCGATGAAACTCAAAAAATGGCATGTGGCGGCGATTGGTTCCTTCCTTTGTATAGCCGCGGCCGGAGCTCTCTATTGGTTTATGATGAAGCCCCGCCAGGAAGAGTTGGCGGCGGTTACCGCCAGCTACGAGCAGCTTGACAACGAAGGCAGTGAGTCCAACAGACAGGCCGCCGAAAGACGGCTTCTGAAGGCTCAGAACGACCTGAACAACAACACCCACAAGCTTGACGTTTACATGAACAAATATATGCCGAACCTTCAGTTCGAAAAGCGGGACAAGGGTATGATCGCTCTGTGGAACGAGCAGATTTACAACCTGGTTCCCACGGTTGAGCGGTTCTCCAGAGACCCCAACCCCAACGTGAAGGTTATCACCGGTACCTTTACGGCTCCGCCTCCGCCGGCGAACCCCAACGATCCGCTCTTCTCTCAGGAATGGATAAGATACGACATGGGTCCCTATGCCGTGAGGGGCGATTTCAAGGCTTTGATGAAGAACATCAGACGCTGGAAAGACTGCAACAGACTCATCGTTATTTCTCCTCCCATTTTGGCGGGAACTTCTCCCAACTTGGTGTCGAGTTACAACCTCACCTGCTATGTCGCGCCCAGATCCGTGGGCGGCGCGCCGCTTCCCATGGCGGGAAACGTAGGCGGAGACCAGCCGCAGTAAGGAGCAATTATGGATTGGCTTAACGACAAGAAAAATCAACCTATAATAATCGGCGTAGTCGTGGCTCTTCTCTTGGGCGTGGGCGCGTTCTACTACTTCATGCTCAGTCCCAAAGACGAGGGCGACATGGGCGGCGAAGAATACGTGGCCGAGGAGACCATGGAGAATCCCGACGAGGGAATGACGGAAGAACAGCCCGCCGAGCAGCCGGCTCAGCCCGCGGCGAACAACAATCAGGTTGCGGCAGCTCCCGGCGAGCCCTCGAGAGACGATCCGTTCCTGCCCATAGGCTACAAGCCTCCCAAGGCCCAGAAGAAGATTAAGCTTCCCGAGCGGCTTACGGACTTCCCCTTCGCTCCCATTCCCAACAGATACGTTCCGGGAAAGGAAAAGGCGGAAAAGGCCATCAAGACTCCCGAGCCTCAGCAGCCGGTTCGCAGAATGGCGGGTCTTATGATTAACGACAGAGTTTTCGCCATTATCGAGACAAACGGGGAATCCCAGATTGTGCAGCCCGGCGACATGCTGAAGGACAGGCTGGCCACAGTGGAACGGATTGAGTCCGACAGGGTTATTCTGAAGACCACCTCCAAGAACCCGAGACTCATCACCGTGAGAATGGCGGCGGCGCCGCAGTCGGAAACGGAAGATTTCTACGACGCGGCCAACAACGCTTCTTCTTCCTCCGGCAACTCCGGCGGCGCGGCAAACAACAGACTCCTCCGCAACTCCGGAATCAATATGAACGCCCCGGGCATGGCGGGATCCTTCCCGGGAAGAATGTAATCACTTTATCGACTATTATACTACCATCACTTTTAGGGGGTAATACAATGTTTAACGGAAAACGATGCTTCTCGCTTATTATGGCGGCCTGCGTTATGGGCGCGGCGGCCTGCGGAGCGGTTTACGCTCAGGCGGCAAAGACCACCGACGACACTCCGGTGACGCTGGATCTCAAGGACGTTGACGTCAGAGCGGCCATCGAGTCTCTTTTCAGGGGCACCGGCAAGAACTTCTCCATCGGCCAGGATGTCAGCGGTAAGATTCCCAGCCTTTCTTTCCGCTCCATTCCTTTCAGCCAGGCTCTGAAGAACCTGCTGAAGACCGCCGGTCTGGTTTACCGTGTGGAAAACGGCATCTACATGATAAGTAAGAAGCCGGACACCTCCGCTACGGCCTACGCCACTCCGGATGTCACCGCTGCGGTTGCGGGCGTTGAGGAAACCGCCACCGAGGAGAAAATCATCGACAAAATCCCTCTCAATCACATGGGCGCCACGGAGCTTTTGTCCATCATGAACAAGGACAGCCACGACTACGGCGACTATGATCCCTTCGATGCTTTCGGCTCCCTCATGGGTAACAGCAGCGGCAGCAGAGGCGGCGGCAGCTACGGCGGCGGCAGCAGAGGCGGCGGCTACGGCGGAAGCAGCAGAGGCGGAAGTTACGGCGGAAGCAGCAGAGGCAGTTACGGCAGCAGCCGGAGCAGCGGCAGAAGCAGCAGAAGTTGGTAAAGAGAAAGAATACAATGTTTGGTGAAACAACTATGTTAAACTGCAGGAGGAAACCTATGCATATGGCACTCAAGGATTGGTGTAATTCACGCTTTACCGCTAAGAGTGTATTGGGCGGCGCGGTTATAACCGCCGTTCTCGCGGCCGGTCTTGTGAGCGGCGCGATGGCGGCCGGCGATAACGTTGTGCTTCAGATTCAGGACCGCCCCCTCAAGGAAGTTGTGATGCTTCTGAGTAAGCAGAGCGGCATCAACATCATTCTGGCGGATGAAGCGAGCCTTCAGAAGAAGGTTACCGTATCCCTTAAGGATGTTTCTTTGGACACGGCTCTCGATTACGTGGTTAAGGCCGCGGGCATTACCTACTCCAAGATGGAGGACGGAACAATCATCATCGGCGGCGCCGACTCCGCGGAGCCCGTCTTTTCCGCCGACGAATTGGACGCCATAATCCCGGGCGCCGAGCCGGTTTACACCCCTGACTTCGGGGTTTCCGAGCCCATCACCACAAGCAAGATTGCTCTCACCCACTCCAAGCCCAGCGAGATTTTGAGACTCCTCGGCTGGAACGGCGAGAATCCCACCACCAACGCCGATGTTCGGCTTCCCGAGAGACTTCGCAAGCCTCAGACCGAGAGACAGCATCCTCAGACCGGCGCCAAGGTGATAAGCGGCGGCAACGTTGTTAGCGAAGGTACCATGAACGCCCAGCCCGTTATCCCCACCATGGACCCCAGAGCCATGGATATGGGTAGCGGCAGAACCGCCGACATCTCCGCCGGCGCGGGCCAGATGGCTCCTCCTCCCGGTTACGCCAGACCCGGCGGCACCGGCACCTACGGCACTCCCGGCCAGCCCTATACCGGCGGCGCCTATTTGGGTCCCGGCGCGGCGGGCGCGACCAACAGAAACAACGCCAACAACGCCGGCAGCAACGCTTCCGGCACGGGCAGCGACAAGGAACAGTTCCTCTGGCCGGACGGCATCGACAACGCCATTCCTTTCGACCTTGACAACTCCATCATCGTCAAGGGCACCGAGAAGGGTATCGCCGAGTTCAAGAACATCATCAGAATGCTGGACATTCCTCCCAAGCAGGTTCTTATCAAGGCGGAGTTCGTTGAGGTCAGCACCCAGGACGTTAAGAGTTTCGGTATCGACTGGTCCCTTAACAGACTGAACGAGTCCTTCAGCACCGGTTTCAACCCCACCGGCAACGTTACCGTGGGCGTGACCAGCGGCAACCTTACGGCGGCCCTGAAAGCCGAGCTGACTCAGACCGTGGGCAGAACCATCAACTCCCCGATTGTTTCCACCATCAACAACCAGTACGCTTACATATCCATCAACAACATCATACCGTTCTTCACCAGTTCCACCTACGTGTCCGACGGTACCGCCATCAGCAACAGTGTTGTTGACTACATCGAAGTGGATACTTACCTGGAGATCCTCCCCAGAGTTAACGGCGACGGCAGTATCACCATGATGCTCCAGCCCAGAATCTCCGACGTGGGCAACTACGTTGTGGGTCCCGACGGAACCTCCGTTCCGGAAGAGAAGTATCAGGAACTCTACACCCAGCGGCGCGTTGCCAACGGTGAGACCATGGTTGTGGGCGGCTTCATCAGAAAGACCGATGCCAACAGCTACAAGAAGATTCCGCTTCTTGCCGATCTTCCCCTCATCGGCCGCATCTTCAAGACTTACTCCAAGTCCTCCGAAGAGAGAGAATTGCTGATTTTCGTCACCCCGACGATTATCCCCGATTCCACCTACGGTACCGTGGGTTCCGGCATAGTTCCCTAAACACAGTTAACCAAACAAATCAAACGGCTCCCGCAAGGGGGCCGTTTTTAATCGATACATAATATGACGCGTCGCCTTTCGGCGGAAACGAAGTCCCGTCGGCGCCGGAATTTCGCTTCGGGCTTGTAAAATTGCGAAAATAGGCGTAAAATTATATATACAATTTTTCGGAGGAATCAATTGGCTGATATATACGTAAATTCATCCGGCGGTGCCTACGACGTTGTTGTGGAGTCCGGCGCTTGGGACAGGGCGGCGTCCGTTATTGCCGAAAAAACCGCTCCCTCCAAGGTCATGATTATAACCGACACCAATGTTGCATCGGCCCAAGGAGCGCGGATAGACGCTCTCAAAGAGTCAATGCTCTGCGATACATCGTCTTTCGTCATGCCCGCCGGCGAGCGATACAAAACCCTGACCACCTTGGGCGGCATAATGAGCGCCATGGTGGAAGCGGGTCTGGATCGCCGCAGCGCCGTTTTGGCCGTGGGCGGCGGCGTGGTGGGGGACGTTGCGGGTTTCGCGGCGGCTGTCTACATGCGGGGCATCGACGTGTACCAATTCCCCACGACTTTGCTTGCCATGGTTGACTCAAGCGTGGGCGGCAAGACGGCGGTGGATTTGCCGGAGGGCAAAAACCTTGTGGGCGCCTTCAAATCTCCCCGGGGCGTTTTCGCCGACACCACCGTTTTGGAGACTCTGAACGAGCGTGAAATCCTCTGCGGGTTGGCGGAGTCCGCAAAGTATGGTATAATTTTGGATAAGGGGTACTTTGAGTACCTGAAAGCAAATGCCGGCGTGGCCACGGAAAAGGAGTGTCTCGATCGGCAGGTTTGCCGGTGCGTTGAGCTGAAGCGGGACATCGTTGCCCGGGACGAGTTCGAGGGGGGCGTAAGGGCTCTTCTCAACTACGGCCACACCGTGGGCCACGCCCTTGAGGTCCTCGGGGGCTTCGAGCGGTTCCGCCACGGCGAGGCGGTTTCCGTGGGAATGGTCACCGCGGCCCTGGTCGCCGAGGAAATCGGATTCGGCGAAAAGGGGCTGGCTTCGGAGGCCGCGGAATATCTTTCCGCGTTGAATCTTCCCACGGCCATGGGTTCGGACATGGATGCCGGCGATATAATCGACGTTATGCGCCGTGACAAAAAGAATCTCGGCGGCAGTCTGCGCATGGCTCTCCCTCGGGCGATAGGCGAGGGTGAGGTTGTGTCGGACGTGCCGGTTTCCGCCGTCAAATCGGCTATAATGAAGCATAAATCGCTGTACGGATAATCCTTTACGGGGTGTTTAATGGAACAATCTAACAGTCATCAATACAGACTCTTGGAGCGGATAGGATCCGGTGATCTCTTCACCGTGTCCAAAGCTCGGGACAACGCGCAGAACAGGCTTGTGGCCCTCAAAATGCTCCGTCCGGAGATGCGGGGCGACAGCGTGTTCGTCAGCAACGTGCGCCGGGGCTACAACAGAGCCAAGGAACTGCGGCACCCCTGCATCGCCTCCGTTTACGGCGTCTCCGGCGAAAGCCACGAGTTTTTGGCGGTTTCGGAGTACGTTCCCGGCGGTAACATAAAGACGTATTTGCGCCACGGCGGCGCCTTCGGCATAACTCCCGCGGTGGACATCGCCTGTTCCGTGCTGGACGCTCTGTCCTACGCCCATTCCTTGGACATTGTCCACGGCGATTTGCGGCCCCAGGACATTCTCGTCACCGCCGACGGAGATATAAAAGTTACCGACTTCGGTCTGGCGGAGGCCATCCGCAAGTCCTCCACGGTTAAGCAGCGCTACGGAATGCGCTCCGTGTACTATCAGGCTCCGGAGCTGGCCGCGGGAAATGTGGCGGACAAACGGGCGGACGTCTATTCCGTGGGCGCCATACTGTACGAGATGCTCACCGGCGTTGTGCCCTTCCCGGGGGATACGGCGGTCAGCGTTGTGCTGAAGCAGGTGGCTTCCGAGGCGGTGGAGCCCAGAGCCGTAAACGCCGCCATACCCAAGTCCCTTTCCGACGCGGTTATGAAAGCCCTGTCGAAGAACCCTGAGGACCGGTATTTCTCCGCCGGCGCCATGCTGTCGGATTTGCGGGCAATTCAGCGCTCCATGCGGGGCGGCAGGTCCGCGGATATGCCCAAGCCCACCTCCGCGCCCAAACAGTCCTCCTCCGCCCGAAGCGTCAGCGTTGAGGAAGAGGAAGAGTACTATCCCGAAAACGGCCTGAAGGCTTCCCTTTTCGGCCTCATAGCCCTCTTTGTGCTGGTGACGGTGGTAATGTTTTTTATCAGTATGAAGATGATGAACAAAACCGACGACATTATCATTCCGGACGTCATGGGCATGACAAGGGAGGAGGCCCGCAAAGCGGCGGCGGAAAAGGGCATCCAGTTCATCGACGAGGGCGAGGAGCCCAGCGAGAACTACGAGATAGGCAGAGTCTGTTCCGAGGTTCCTCCCGGGGGCACCAAGGTTGAAAAGAACAAAGCCAAGATTCAGGTGAAGTTCAGCAGCGGCGTTGACAGACGTGTGGTGCCCGACCTGGTGGGTCTCGGTTTACGGGACGCCAAGGACAACGCCGAGAGCGAAGGCTTTGAGGTGGAGGTCAAAACCCGCTACGACGACGACGTGAAGAAGGGCATGGTTATAACCCAGACTCCGGCGGCGGACACAAGGGTGAAGCCGGACACCAAGATGACGATTTTCGTGAGCAAAGGTCCCAAGCCGGAGGAACGCCATTCTTCCTACGACTACGACGAGGAGGAAGAGGACGATACGGCGCCGGGTCTGAAGATAGTTCACACCTCCGTGCCCTCAAGCGTGGAGGAAGCCCAGGAAGTGCGGATTGAGGTTGAGGACGCCCGGGGCACCCGTGACGAGTACAACCGCTACCACGAGCCCGGCGAGGACGTCCGTGTGGAAGTGCCCACATACGGCAAGAATCCCAAGATAAGAGTTTACGTAGGCGGCACGCTTCAGGAACAAAACTGAGCGCCGCCGGGAAGGATATAAATGAAACCCATAGAAATTCACCCGTCTCTTTTGGCGGCCGACTTCTCCGATTTGCGGGGAGCCATGAAAATGGCGGAGGCCGCGGGAGCGGACGCCATCCACTGCGACGTTATGGACGGCCACTACGTCCCCAATATCAGCTTCGGAGCCCCCATTATCAAGGCCATTAAGAAGCATACGGGTCTGCCTCTGCGCACCCACCTTATGATCGAGCACCCGGAGCTTTACGTGGACGATTTCGTAAACGCCGGTTCCTATGAGGTGACGGTTCACGCCGAGGCCTGCATCCACCTGAACAGGGTGGTGAACCTCATTAAGTCCAAAGGCGTCCAGGCGGGAGTCTCCCTCAATCCTTCCACGCCCCTTTGCATGATTAAACACGTGCTGAAGGATATCGACGTTCTGCTGCTTATGTCCGTGAACCCCGGTTTCGGCGGTCAGTCTTTCATTCCCGAGACCGTCGCCAAGATTCGGGAAGCCGCGGAGATGAGAGCGGCGGCGGGAGCCGATTTTTCCATCGCCGTCGACGGCGGCGTTGACCTCAAAACCGCGCCTCTGGTGGCGGAAGCGGGAGCGGAACAACTCATCGTGGGCACCGCCTCCTTCGGCGCTCCCGACATGACCGAAGCCGTAAAGAACATAAGAGCGGCGGCGGAAGACGCGAGAAAATAATGAACGCCGGGGCTTTCTTCAACTTCTCCGCCGTGTGCGCCGGGCTTTTCGCCGCCTATTTTATATATGAGATTTTGAGAAAACCCCTCTACGGCACCCAGCGGCTCACCAGAACAGTCATATTCATCCTCATGGAGTCCGTATTCGGGCTGTGGATGGCCGCCGCCAAATTTCACACCGTTGAGGAGTACATGAAAATGTTCCTGTGCTTCCTGCTTTCCGTGACATTCTCCATCGCCGTGCTGATTTTGGCCGTAACCGACCTCCGGAAAGTAACGAGCGCCTACATAAGCGGCGCCAAGGAAATCTCCGACAACCTTCGGGGAAGGGGGAAACGTCAGTGAGCCGGTATATGGAACGGGCGCTGGAGCTGGCCGCGAAGGGCAGAACTTCCCCGAATCCAAAGGTGGGCTGCGTCATCGTCCGGGACGATGTCGTTGTGGGCGAGGGCTTCCACCCGAAGGCCGGAATGCCCCACGCGGAGGTTTACGCTCTCCGGGACGCCGGGGATAAGGCGAAGGGGGCGGAGATGTACGTCACCCTTGAGCCCTGCTCCCACTACGGCAAAACACCGCCCTGCGCGAACGCGGTTGTGGCCGCGGGAATAAGAAACGTTTACGTCGCCATGACGGACCCGGACGAAAAGGTCTCCGGCAGGGGTATAAAGATTCTCCGGGACGCGGGAATCGAGGTGGAAATCGGCGATTGCGGGGATAAGGCCCGGAAACTCAACGAGTCTTACATCAAGCACCGCACGACCGGAATGCCCTTCGTGATTTTGAAATCCGCCATGACCCTTGACGGCAGAATCGCCACCGCGACAGGGGACTCCAAGTGGATATCCTGCGACAAGTCCCGGAAGTTCGTCCACGAAATGCGGGCGGAGGTTGACGCCGTGCTGGTGGGCGCCGGAACGGCCCGAATCGACGACCCCATGCTGAACGCCAGACTCGAAAACGAGACCCTTTATCCCAGGAGGGTTGTTGTCACAAAGTCCGGAAATCTGCCGGATTTGAAGATGTTTCATGAACCCGGCGAGACAATCGTGGCGGTAACGGGCGGCGCCTTGCCGTCGCTGAACTGCCGTGTTTTGAGGGCGGAAAACCTCAAAGATCTTTTCCGCAGGCTGGGGGAAGAGGGCGTGCTGTCCGTCCTTATTGAGGGCGGCGGCGAAACCGCCTGGTCGGCCTTAAATGAGGGCTTGGTGGACAAAGTGGTGTATTTCTATTCTCCCCGGCTCAGGGGGGGCAGAGACGCCGTTCCCGCTCTGGGAGGCGAGGGCGTCGGGAAAGTAAAGGACGCGCCGAGGCTTAAGAATATCGAGGTTTCGCGCTTCGACGATGATATTTGCGTGACGGGGTATTTGTGATGTTTACCGGAATAATCCGCGAAGTGGGGGTTCTGAAATCCCTGCGCCGGGGCAGTGTTTGCCGAACGGAGATTGACGCTCCGAAAACCGCCCCCGGAGTCGATATAGGCGACTCGGTGGCGGTAAACGGTGTGTGTCTCACGGTAACGGGTAAAGAAGGCTCCCTCCTGCGTTTCGACGCGGTGCCGGAGACCCTTTCCCGCTCCACTCTGGGCGGTCTCAAAATCGGCGACGGTGTGAACATCGAGCCGGCGCTCCGTGTGGGTGAGATGCTTGGCGGCCACATCGTTCAGGGCCACGTTGACGGCGTGGGCAGAGTGAGCAAAATCACGGACCTGGGCGAAAGCGTTGTGATAGACATCGACGCTCCGGCGGAACTTATGAATCAGATTGTGGAGAAAGGCTCCGTGGCGCTGGACGGCGTCAGTTTAACCGTCAGCCGCTGCGGGGAGCGAAACTTTTCCGTGGCGGTGATTCCCCACACCCTTGCGGAAACAACTCTTAAAGAGAAGAAACCGGGCTCGGAAATCAACATCGAGACGGACATAATAGGGAAATATTTGGAAAAACTTGTTCGGGGCAAAAAGCCCGGACTCACCGCCGATTTTTTGGCGGAAAACGGATTTATGTGAGGATGCGATGAGCGATGTTTTCGCCACCGTTCAGGAAGCGGTGGAAGACCTTAAAAAAGGCAAAATGATAATCGTCACCGACGACGAGGACAGGGAGAATGAGGGCGACTTCATCATGGCGGCCCAGTTCACCACCCCGGAGGATATTAACTTCATAACGAAGCACGGCAGAGGCCTTGTGTGCGTTCCCATGACCGCCGCCCGGTGCGACGAGTTGGATCTGCCCATGATGGTGGACCGCAACACCGCCCGATTGGGCACCGCCTTCACCGTCAGCGTGGACGCCCTTGAGGACACCACTACCGGCATCTCCGCCGCGGACAGAGCAAAGACAATTCAAGTCCTCGCGGACCCCGGCGCCAAGCCTTCGGACCTTGCCAGACCCGGCCACATAAGCCCTCTGCGGGCCCAGGACGGCGGCGTTCTCGTTCGCACCGGCCACACGGAGGCCACCGTTGACCTTTTGCGGATAGCCGGTCTGAGGGACGTGGGTGTTCTCTGCGAGATTCTCAATGAGGACGGCACCATGGCGAGAATGCCCCAGCTGCGGGCTATCGCCGAGGAGTTCGACCTGAAGATTGTCACCATCGCCGAGCTCATCGCCTACCGCCGCCACAACGAGACTCTGGTTCGCAAGTTCGCCACCTGCCGCATTCCCACCAAGTACGGCGAGTTCACCGCCCACGGCTACCAGTCGGAGGTTGACGAGACAAGTCCTTACATCGCCCTTGTCATGGGCGACATCACCGACGGCGAGCCCACTTTGGTGCGCGTCCACTCCGGCTGTTTCACCGGCGACGTGCTGGGTTCTCTGCGCTGCGAGTGCGGCGACCAGCTCCACAAGTCAATGGAGATGATAGCCGAGGAAGGCAAGGGCGTTCTGCTCTACATCTACCACCAGGAGGGCAGGGGCATCGGCCTTGTGAACAAACTGAAGGCCTACGTCCTGCAGGACGAGGGGGCGGACACTCTGGACGCCAACCACATGCTGGGCTTCCCGGGGGATATGCGGGATTACAGTTTGGGCGCTCAGGTGCTTGTGGATTTGGGACTCAAGAAGATTAGGCTCCTCACCAACAATCCGGGCAAGTGCAAGGGCCTTTCCGGTTACGGTTTGGAGATTGTCGAACAGGTGCCCATCGTCTGCGGCATCGGTCCCGACAACGAAAGATATATGCGGACGAAGAAAGACCGCATGGGACACATTCTCAACGAGGATATGTTCTGCGATTGCGAAGAATGCTCAAAAAAGGAGAATAAATAAATGAAACTTTACGAAGGAATGCTCAAAGCCGACAGCCTGAAGATAGGCGTGGTCGTCAGCAGATTTAACGAGTTCATCACATCCAAGCTCCTGGCCGGCGCCGAGGACGCTTTTGTGCGCCACGGCGGCAAGCCGGACAATATGCACGTGGCTTGGGTTCCCGGAGCTTTCGAGATTCCCCTTATTGCCGAGAAAATGGCCGTCAGCGGCAAGTACGACGCTGTGGTGTGCCTGGGCGCCGTCATAAGAGGCTCCACCTCCCACTACGACCTTGTTTGCAACGAGGTAGCCAAGGGCACCGCTCAGGTTTCCCTTTCCACCGGCGTTCCCACTCTCTTTGGCGTTGTCACCACCGACACCATCGAGCAGGCCGTCGAGCGGGCCGGCACCAAAGCCGGCAACAAGGGCGCCGACGCCATGGTATCCGCCATTGAGATGGCGAATCTCGCGAAGGAAATCGGCAAATGAACAAAACCCTGTCTCATGTTTTGGCGGTGGTTTTGGGCTTTGCCGCCTGCGCCGGAATATACAATTACAACTTCAACCGTCCCACCGGCGACAACGCCGTTAAGATTGTGTCCTCCCGCAGCGGAGGCCCCGGAATCGTGGGCAAGGACGCCAACGCCGTTCGCAACGCCGCCTCGGTCATAAGCGAATACGTTGTGAACATCGACACCGTGGGCACCCCCATCTTCGAGCGCATTCCCTTCGGGGACATCTTCGGTTCCATGGGCGGCAGAGAAACGGTTCCCCGGGGTCAGGCCTCCGGCATCGTCTTCAGCGAAAACGGCTACGTTCTCACCAACAACCACGTGGTGGAGAACACCTCCAAGCTGAAGGTGACTCTGAACGACGGCTCTTCCTACGACGCCACCCTTGTGGGCAGAGACCCCCAGACGGATCTGGCCGTGATAAAGATTAACCCCAAGGGCAAGATTAAGTACGCCGAGTTCGGCGATTCCGACGCCATTCAGCCCGGCGACTGGGTCATAGCCGTGGGGAACGCTCTGGGTCTGGGTACCACCGTCACCGTGGGCGTCGTCAGCGCCAAGCGCGAGGAGTTCGAGATTAACGGCAAAGTCTTTTCCGCTCTCATTCAGACCGACGCGGCCATCAACCACGGCAACAGCGGCGGCGCGCTGGCGGATTTGAACGGCAAAGTCATCGGCATAAACACCGCCATTATGTCCACCTCCGAAAACGGGGGCAGCATAGGCGTGGGTTTCGCCGTCCCCACAAAGACAATAAAGAACATCGCCGACCAAATCATCAAAAGAGGCAAAGTCAGCAGACCCTATCTGGGTATCCGCTACGTGGGCCTCACCGACGGCGTGCGCAAAACGTTGGAGTCCAAGGGCATAAGCGGGCTTCCCAAAAACGGCGCCATCGTCATGGAAGTTTACGACGGCTCTCCCGCCATCACCTCCGGAATGCAGCCCGGGGACGTTATTCTGAAGATTAACGGACAGGAGATAACCGGCGAGGACAAGTCCACCAAGAAGGCCAAGACCGTGGCGGACACCGTGAACGGTTTGAAGCCCGGCGACACCGTCAAGATAGAGCTGTGGCACAGCGAAACCGGCAACAAGGGCGTCGTCTCCGTGAAGATAGGCGAGATGCCCACGGATATGCGCGAACGGGAACAGCGCCGAGTCGCTCCCTTCATGGGCAGATAAGATGAAAATAGGCATCATAAGCGACACCCACGGCAACGCCGCCGCCTTCGACAGGGCGCTGGAGATTTTCGGCGAAGCGGATCTCATCGTCCACGCCGGCGACGTTCTCTACCACCCGCCGAGAATGACCTGCGGCGAAGGCTACGACATCCCGGCTCTGGTTGAGCGGATAAACACTCTGGATATTCCCATGCTCATCGCGGAAGGGAACTGCGACGCCCAAGTCTACGAGGAGCTGCTGACCATACCCCTCCAGTCTCCCTACTTCGAGACCTGCCGAGGCAATATCGTCATCGCCGCCACCCACGGTCATCTTATGTCAAATAACGCAATGATTAACCTGGCCCACCGGAACGGCATTCGGTTCTTCGTGAGCGGCCACACCCACGTGCCGGTGATTCGGGAGGAGGACGGTGTGGTTCTCATTAATCCCGGCTCCCCGTCAATACCGAAAGCCGCCTTTGAGGGCGTTTTGACCCCCACGGTGGCAACGCTGGACGACACGGGAACGGTGAAATTGATTGCCCTTGACGGGCGTGTGCTGATTGAGAAGAAGTTTGAGGTTTGATGATAGGGTATCGCGGGCGGCGCCGCCCGAACGACACTAACGGGAGAAACAAAGATATGATGAAAAAAGTTCTGATTATAACCGGCAGCCCTCGGGCTAACGGAAACAGCAATACTCTGGCAAAGGCCTTCGCCAAGGGCGCGGAGGAAGCGGGTTGTCATGTGGCCTTTTTCGACGCCGCCAAGGCGAACATCGGCGCCTGCAACGCCTGCAACGCTTGCTACAAAAACGGCAAGGCCTGCGCCTTCAGCGAGGATTTCTCCGCGCTGGCGGATATGATGGCCACTACGGATGTTCTGGTTTTCGCCACGCCGGTCTACTGGTTCAACTGCTCCGCTCAGCTGAAGTGCGTCATAGACAAGTTCTACTCCTTCTGCGTGGCGGAAAAGGTGCCTCCGATTAAGGA
>JAGDDM010000182.1 GCA_017958015.1 Abditibacteriota bacterium
CAGCTCCAGCGTTGTAAGGTTCTTAAGGTCCTTAATCCAACTCGGAACCAAAGAGATATTGTTGTTATTGGCAAAGAGATATTCCAGCGCCGGCAGCTGTGCTATGCAGTCGGGAAGACTGCTCAGACCGCAGTCCGACAAATCGAGAAGATAAATAAGCCCGTCGTCGTCGGTGTCGTAATTCGGCGCGTGTCCCAAAGCGGTCGTAAGCTGTTCCAAAACCTGATCCTGCGTAAGGTACTGGTCGTCAATCTGCCAATTCGCTTCCTGATTGGACAAAATCTTTTTGAGCTCGTCGAGAGTAAGATAATTGTGCTTGAAGTTCGGATTGGTGGGCAGAGTGAGGCCCGTGTCCCAGTCGTTGTTTTTCAGATTCGCGATACTGTTCGGAAGAGACGTAAGACAGTTTTCCTCAGCGTTTAAGTAAATCAGGTTTGTAAGATTGCCGATGCTGTCGGGAAGAGCCAAAAGGCGGTTATTGTTGACGGAAAGGCGTTGGAGACTTGTCATGTTGCCGATATTTGCCGGCAAATACTTCAGCCTGTTCCCGTTGACATTCAGCTTCTTAAGCCACGTTAAAGAGCATACCGCGTTGGGCAGCGTGGTGAAAAGGTTATTATAGATGTAAAGAGTTTCGAGGTTTGTCAGGTTTACTATACTCGCCGGCAGAGACTCCAGTTTGTTACCGTCAAGAGACAGTGATGTAATCTGTGTCAAATTGCCTATTGTATCCGGCAGCAAGGTAAGCTCGCAGTCGCTGATGTCAAGACTTGTCAGGTTTGTAAGATTGCCGATAGTATTCGGCACAGTGGTAAATTTGTTGGCGCGGATATCGAGACTTGTCAGGTTCGTAAGATTACCGATTGTATCCGGCAGCGAGGTAAGCATGTTGTTGCTGACATCGAGATATATCAGGTTCGTAAGATTGCCGATACCGGTTGGCAGAGACTCAAGTTGATTCCCCCAAACCATCAACCTTTTCAAACCGGTCATGCCGCAAACACACGCGGGAAACTCGCCGAAACGATTGTTTCGAAGATTCAATGTTTCCAACCCCGTAAGATTGCTTATGCTGCTCGGCAGGGATTCGAGCCGGTTGTCCTCCAAAACGATAGATGTCAGGTTCGTGAGGTTGCCGATACTCGCAGGCAAAGTTTCAAGCTTGTTGCCCCAAACCTCCAGCGTTTCCAAACCTGTCAAATTGCCTATGATGTCCGGCAGGGATGTGAGTCTGTTTTTGGATAATTCGACCTCTTTCAGCCTCGTAAGATTGCCGATACTCGCCGGCAAGGCCTCAATCTTGTTATTGTAGAGGTACAGCTTCTCCAAATACACCAAATTACCTATGCTCTCCGGCAGCGAAGTAAGCCCTTTCGATTCGGCTTTGAGCTCCGTAACATGACCGTCCGTTACCGTGTATGTGGGAGCGGACGAGCACAGCGCCGTCAGGTCGTCGATGGCCTGCTGCTCCGACGCGGGAATATCCGACAGCGCCGACAGAGCAAACGCAGCGAAAACAAGCGCGAATACAAACAACTTTTTCATTATGTGTCTCCTTTTTGTATATTTTGTATATACAATTACATACAGTATAACAGACATTCCCGATTTGTTCAACATCGTATTTACAACCCCCGCCCTTTTCCGGTACAATTATAATTGAACAAACGCCTTCGGGCGTAATTTTAGGAGTTACAGCATGAAACGTTTTGCTCTCGCGGCGCTTATGGTGTGCGTGGCGTCCGTTCCGATTCTCTCGGCCAAGACAGCCAAGAAGTCGGCGCCCAAGAACACGAAAACCACCGCCGCAAAGAAAGTGACAGCCAAGAAGCAGCCCGCCGCCAAGCCCGCGGCTCAGGCCCAGAGTGCCGCCTCCGCCAAGGTGGGCGACGCCTACGCGGTGAAGAGATCCGGCAACTCTTGGGCCATCGGCACCGACGCCGTGGAGGTGGAGTACACCCTCCGGGACGGCCGCTTCCTGGTAACCGGTTTCACCAACAAAAAGACAGCCCCCGCCAAGAAGTACGTCACCGCCGCGAATCCCGTGGACATGGGCGTGGAGGTGTTCAACACTTCCGGCGATGACTATTCCTGCGACGCCCTCAAGACCGTTAAGCTCGGCGAAGGCGCCGATTCCGCTGAGGTGAGCGTCGACTCCGTGGAAGTCAAAAAAGGCGACAAAATCGGCATGGTTGTGGACTCCCAGGGCGAGTACTCCGGCGACCACGTTGAATGGGGAACCACCGTTACCTACACCGACGGCGACTCCTACAACTCCGCCGACGACGTTGATGCCGTCGGCCTTGAAGTGTGGGGATATTACGCCTATGACACCAACTCCGGCGGCCTTGTGCTCATGGAGGATCGGCTGACCACCACCACCAAACAGCGGGTGGCGTCCCCCACTCAGGCATCCGGTTACAGAGTGGGACCCTACGAACCCTTCGTCGGCTCAACCCAGTTCCACCCCTCCAACGGCGCCGCCGCCGTCCGTGTGTTCACCGCTCCCAAAGACGGAACAATCAGCGTGCGCGGCAACGCCAAGCGCCTGGGCACCGGCGGAACCGACGTCAAGATAGCCAAACTGGTAAAGCGGGACAACAGCAACAGCATCAAGCGGAACTACAAATATACCCTGGTCTCAGCTCAGCCCTCCAAAACCGCGGTGGGCGGCAGTTCCTGCGTGCGGCTTGACATAACAATGAATCAGACCTCCCTGGAGGACCCGGCGGACACCTCGGTCTACCGCTACCATGTGACCGCTTTCCCCAAAACCGGCGTTCTGCGCCAGTGGGCGGACATCGACAACAAGACCAAGTCTCCCGTTTCGATTAACCCCGTTCTCCAGAACATCGCCATCAAGAACACCCAGGGCAAATACACCGCATCCTGGATGACAGGCGAAACCGTTGACCGCACCCAAGGTCTCATGTACCACGCCGACTTGGGCAAGGATATGGGAAAATCCATCTCCGCCACCGCCTCCGCCGGACTCATGCCCTGGATGGGCATTAAGAGCGGCGACGTTTCCGAAGACGGTATCTACACTGCCCCGGACTACATGGGCACCTGGAACATTCTCGCCAACAGAGGCGAAAACGGAAACATTATCCTTTCTTCCTCCGCTCCCGACAGGAAAAACGACAAGCTTCAGCCCGGCACGTCTCTCCGCCTGCCCTACGTGGCTTTCGGCGTTTTCGCCGGCGGCTACGACGACATGATGAGAGACCTCTATACCTGGCAGTACACATATCTCTGGGACTACACCCACATCGAGTGGTTCGCCAAGACTCCCTTCACCGTCGCTTGGTACGGTGACTCCGACAACTGTGCCATGAAGTTCTGCGGCCACCTGGGCCAGCTTGACATGGACACCACCGACGAAGTCCGCACCGCGGGTATGGACGTCCTCTGGGAAGACGCGGGCTGGTCCGCCGTCTGCCATTGGTGGGACGCTTCCTTCGAGGGTCCCGACTTCGCCCTCACCCGCCGCTATCTGGAAAAGAACGGTATGAAGCTCCTGGTTTGGATGCAGGGCCACCAGACAAACGGCCTTACCTCCTCCAAGGTAGCTTCCTGGGGTAACATCCAGCGCAGAACCGATGGTATGGGCTTCAGCCGCAACATAGACATCAAACTCCGCTATCAGACGGAGACATTCCTTGACCGCCACCCGAGAGCTTCCTTCCACACCTGCTCCGGCGGTTCCAACTACTCCCACCTCTTCGAGATTCAGCGCTATACCGACGTGAACTACGACGCCGACGGCCCCGCCGCCGACTACACCAACGCCTATTGGTCCTACGCCGAGCTGCCGGACAAGTGGTTCGACAACATGAATCCCTGGGGCTACCCCAGAGAGTATGAGGACAACATTCTTTGGAGAATGCTTACTCAGGTTCCCAAGTGGGGTCTGGACATCACCGATCACGAACTCAAAGAGATGGCTCTCATCGTGGATCTCTACAAGTACCTTCTGAAGGAAGGCGTGGCGGGCCGCTGGTCCTTCATGCCCCACCCGGTCGTTAAAGGCGACGAAAAGGACTACAACTACGGTCAGCGTATGAACTACGACGGCACCAAGGGCCTCATCGTTCTGAAAGACACCCCCAAGGCAAACGTCACCGTATATCCTCGGGGACTTGTGGGCAACAAGACCTATCTGGTTCAGTGCGAAAAGCAGAACTACACCCAAACAAGAGTGGGTAAAGACCTTATGATGAACGGCGTTGACGTCGCCGCCAACACTGTGGGCGAGATTATCTATCTCAACCTGCCGGGCAGACCCAGAGGCAAGTCCGACACCGTGGCTCCCTCCGCTCCCGACACCGTCTACGCCAAACGCGAGACGAACATCGGCTTCGCAGGCATGGGCATCTACTGGTCCGCCGCCAAGGACAACAACTACATAAGCTACTACGAAGTCAAGCGCGGCGACACCGTTCTGGGCGTTGCCGGCACCGGTCACTACTACTTCGACCGCACCGAAGGTTGGAGCGAGACCGCCGACTACTACGTTCGCACCGTCGACGGCGACCGCAACGTCAGCGAGTGGAAGCTCGCCAAGCGCATAGCCGACGAACCCGACACATATACCGCTCTCGGCGGCCACTACAAGGAAGCCGGCCGCAGAGGCTGGAAGTTCGAGACCACCAAAGACGAGATTACTTTCACCGGCTCAACATGGGTTAAACCCGTCAAGGCGCCGGGCGCCGATAAAGGCGGCACCACCATTCAGGAAGGCGGCGCCGAAGGTTGGTGGGCAGGCGAAGCGGGAGCCAAGGCCGGCCGCGGCTGGATGCAGGCTTCCGAAAGCACCAAGGCCGTAAAGACCTGGACCGCTCCCAAGGACGGAACCGTTACCGTTGTGGGCAAAGTCGTGAAGGACTTCTTCCACAACGAAAAGGGTCAGCCCGTAAACGTGAAGATTACCCACAACGCGGAAGATGTTTGGGGTTGGAAGCAGGTTATGCCCGGCGACCTCACCGGTCTGGGGCACGACCTGAAGTTCGACATCGCCAAGGGCGACACTGTCCGCTTCTACCTTGACTACGGCAAATCCTTCGACGACGACGTTGTGGACTGGCTGCCTGTCATCACCTACGTAAGCGACGCCAAGGAAGCTCCCAAGGCCTCGGTGATCCGCATCAACTGCGGTTCCAACGCCAACTACACCGATAATACCGGCAAAGTTTGGAGTGCCGACAAGTACGCCACCGGCGGCGCCGCGGCTCAGGGCTGCGCCACCCTCTCCGACGCCACCAACCGCATCGACGACGCCAATTTGTACAAGACCGCCCGCAGCGGTAAGTTCTCCTACAAGATTCCCGTGGCCGAGGGCATCTACAGAATCAGAGTCAAGTTCGCCGAGCCCAAGTACGCCGACTACTTCAAGAGACCCTTCAACGTCTCCGTGAACGGCTTCACCGAGTACCGCAACTTCGACATCTGCCACTCCGCCAAGGGCATGAACAAGCCCTACGACGCCCTGTTCAACTACGTTGTCCCCGAGGGCGGCTTCATTAATCTCGCCTTCGATCCCGGCTGGGAACCGGCCATGGCCACCGGCGACGCCTTGGTGAACGCCATCGAGATTACGCCCGAGGATAGAGTCATCACCCGCATCAACTGCGGCTCCGGCTCCGACTACATCGACTGGAACGGCAACATCTGGAAGGCCGACAACCACGTAAACGGCGGCACCCTCATCACCGGTGAAGGCAACGTGCAGCAGGCCACTCCCACCCTCTACGATCAGGAACTGGTTCGCACCGCCAGAAGCGGCAAGACCATCACCTACGTCATTCCCATGCCCGACAGACTCTACAGCGTACACCTGAAGTTCGCCGAGTTGTGGCTTAAGACCGACGAGCTGCAGAGAAGCAACACCCACGGCGACCTGTGGACAGGACCCAAGGGCAAGAAGCTGAGACCCGTGGACATCTCCATCAACGGCAAACTCGTTGCAAAGGATTGGGATATGGGCCAGTGGGCGGAAGAAGACCACTTCAACGCCGACCTCCGCTTCGACGA
>JAGDDM010000183.1 GCA_017958015.1 Abditibacteriota bacterium
ACCCGCCCACACAGGGCAACGCGGGAACGGACAGGGACTGCGTCGTTTTGGTGGGCACAGCCATGAATCGGGACATGAAAATACCCCGGAATTACACCTTCGACAAACCCGATGGGGACTGGACGAAACCGGACTTTGACGACTCCGCCTGGAAAAAGGGTTTCGGCATGTTCGCCTCCGCCAGCCACCGGGATTACATCATGGACACGGTTTGGAACGCCCCGGAGATTTATCTGCGGCAGAAGTTCAGCTACGACGGAAGCCCCTTCAAACTGGGTGAGCTGATTCTCATCTGCCGCGAGAACCCGGAGATTTACGTGAACGGCGTGAAAATCTTCGAGATGAAGGGGGAAGTTACCCACTACACGGTTTTCGACGTGACGAAGGCATTGAAGTCCGCCCTGAAAACCGGAGAGAACACCGTCGCCCTTCGAGCCGCGGCGCCGGAGATATATTCCGCCGTTGACTTCGGTTTGGTGATAACGAAATAATCGAAAAATGCCGTCTTCGGACGGTATTTTTTTAAGAAAGATACTTGTAATAAGAGCCCTTATCGGTTAAAATTTATAAAGATAAGTTTCATCGGAGGAAACATTATGAAGACGAAACTCATGCTTTTTGTATTGTGCGGAATCATCCTTTCCGCGGCGGCCCACGCCGTTGTGAAGGGCGAATATCCGGAACCCATGCCGCGGCGGAGCGAATGGCTGTGCCTGAACGGCAGCTGGGACTTCGCGGAAACCGACGACGACAACGCCACCTATCTGGGTGACGAGACGCACCCCGACAAGATTATCGTTCCCTTCTGCCGGGAAGCGTCCGTGTCCGGCCTGGGCCGCAAGGGCTTTGTCCGCAATGTTTGGTACCGCCGGAACTTCACGGTGCCCGCGAATTGGAAGTCCGAGAGAGTTCGGCTCCATATAGGCGCCTGCGACTACCGTACCACCGTTTGGGTGAACGGCACGGAAGCCACAACCCACACCGGCTCCTCCGCTCCCATCATCGCGGATATTACCGAACTCATAAATAAGGGCGAGAACACGGTCATCGTTCACGCCTACGACGACGTCCGCACCGGCGAGCAGCCCGCGGGCAAGCAGTGTCCCGTCCTCGAAAGCGCGGGCTGTTCCTACACCCGGGTCACCGGTATTTGGCAGACCGTTTGGCTTGAGGGCGTGGGTTCCAGCTACATCGAGAGATTTACCGTCAATACCGACATCGACACCGGCAACGTGTACATAAAGCCGGTTATAAGGGCAAACGACAGAGACCTGACTTTCAAGGCCGCCGCTTTCGCCGACGGAAAACTCATAGCCTCCGGCGAGGACAAGGCGGACTGGCGGAACAGCATCGTCACCTTGAACATAAAGAACCCCCGGCTCTGGTCCGTGGAAGATCCCTATCTTTACGAGCTGAAACTTGTCCTCAAAGACAAGGAGGGCAACAACGTTGACACAGTCTATTCCTATTTCGGCATGAGAGAAGTAACCATAGACGGCGCCGCTATTCTCATCAACAAGAAGCCGGTGTTCCAGCGCACCGTTCTGGATCAGGGCTACTATCCCGACGGCATTTGGACTTCTCCCACCGACGAGGCCCTCGTAAAGGATATCAAGCTCTCCAAAGACGCTGGCTTCAACGGCGCCCGGCTCCACCAGAAGGTTTTCGAGCCCCGGTTCCTCTATCACGCGGACAAGATGGGCTACCTTGTTTGGGGCGAGTATCCCAACTGGGTCTACAACAGGGACAACAAGGAAAGCGACCTGGCCTACATCGACGAGTGGCGTATGATTCTCGAGCGGGACATCAATCATCCGTCGATTATCGGATGGTGCCCCTTCAACGAGACACCCGACACCAAGATTCCCCTCCAGAACAGAGTGGTGAACCTGACCCGGGACATCGACCCCTCCCGGCCCGTGCTTGAGTCCAGCGGCTGGGCCCACGGCCATCCGGACCCGGAAGTTTTGGACGACCATGACTACACTCAGATTGGCGAGCTTCTGGCCAGACGCTTCGCTTTCGGCAAATACGATATGCCCGTCCGCTACGGCGGCGGCGGCAACAAGCCTTTCTTCATCAGTGAGTACGGCGGCATAGGCTGGACCAGCGACCCCAACGCCTGGGGCTACGGCAACATTCCTCAGACGAAAGAGGAGTTCTACACCCGCCTGAAGGGCATCACCGACGCTCTGCTGGGGGACCGCTTCTCCTTCGGCTACTGCTACACCCAGCTCTACGACATCGAGCAGGAGCAGAACGGTATCTACTACTACGACCGAACCCCCAAGTTCGACATGAAGCGGATTCGCTCCATCTTCACCGCCCCCGCGGCCTACGAGAAGAACCCGCCGGTTGCCGGCAACGCGAAGATCTCCCGGGCGTGGAAGACCCTTATGGCTTCCGCCAAGGACGAACCCAGCATGCAGCGGCCTTGGAGCTATACTATCAAGAACCCCGGTGAGGGCTGGGAACAGGCTTCCTTCGACGACTCCGCTTGGAAAACCGGCTACGGCCTCTTCGCCGGTCCGAACCAGATCGACCACCTCCGCAAGACCGTGTGGGAGGGCGGCGAGGACATTTGGATGCGCCGGCACTTTAGCTGCGACGACACCGATTTCGACTACGCCGCGCTGGTTATCTACTACGACGAGAGCCCGTCGGTTTACGTGAACGGCAAACTCATCTTCAACGCGGAGCAGTTTACCACAAACTATGTGATGGCCGACGTCACCGACGCCCTGAAGAAGGCCCTTAAGAAAGGCGACAACGTTATCGCCGCCCATATGAGCAACACCATAGGCGCGTGGATAGCGGATATGGGTATCTTAATAGCGAAATAATTATATAGGTTTCAGGTTTTAGGTTTCAGGTGTCAGGGAATGTGTCGGCAGAGCCGACGGATTCTACCAACTCACCTTGCGATGTCGGGTTTATAATCCGTTTTGCGACAGCAAAACACCATCGCTGACCCCGGACCCCAGACCCCTAAAATAAAATAAGAAACGAGGAAATTATGATTCCCAAAAACGAGTATCCCGAACCCCAGGCCGTGCGGGGCGAATACCTTTCCCTGAACGGTGAGTGGCTCTTCGCGGAGACCGACGACGACAACAAAACATTCTTCGACCCCGGCGGCTATCCCGACAAGATAACCGTGCCTTACTGCCGGGAGAGCGAACTCTCCGGTTTGGGGCGCAAGGGCTTTGTCCGCAACGTTTGGTACACCCGGACATTTACGGTGCCGAGTGAATGGAAGAGCGAGCGCGTGCGGCTCCATATCGGCGCCTGCGACTACAAGACCGCTCTCTACATAAACGGCTTCAGAGTCACCGTCCACAAGGGCGGCTCCGCTCCCATTGTCGCGGACATCACACCCTACATAAGCGAGGGCGAAAACGAAGTCATTGTCCACGCTTTCGACGACACCCGAAGCGGCAGTCAGCCCCTGGGCAAGCAGTCCGCGGCCTATTACAGCGCCGGCTGCCACTACACCCGCACCACCGGCATTTGGCAGAGCGTGTGGCTCGAGGGAGTGGGGCGCAGCTACATCGACAAGTTCGTCCTCACCGCCGACATCAACTCCGGCGCCGTGTTCGTGCGGCCCATAGCGCGTATAAACGAGCCGAATCTCACCTTCGAGGCCGTTGCCTACATGGACGGCAAAGAAGTCGGCAAGGCGGCGGAGAAGCTGAATTGGCGGAACACCTGTCTGCCGGTTTTCCTCTCCGAAAAACGGCTTTGGAGCCTTGAGGACCCGTACCTCTACGACATGAAGCTTATACTGAGGAACGGTGACGGCGAAGCGGTGGACGAAGTGAGCACATATTTCGGCCTCCGGGAAGTGACAATCGACGGCGGCGCCGTGCTCATCAACGGCAAGCCGGTTTTCCAGCGCCTTGTTCTGGATCAGGGTTTCTATCCCGACGGCATTTGGACCGCTCCCACCGACGAGGCCCTGGTGAATGATATTAAACTCTCCATGGCGGCGGGCTTCAACGGCGCCCGGCTCCATCAGAAAGTTTTCGAGCCCCGGTTCCTCTACCACGCGGACCGGCTGGGCTACCTTGTGTGGGGCGAGTATCCCAACTGGGGTCTCGACTACAAGAGTACCCTTTGGCACAACGAAGTCATTAACGAGTGGAGGGAGATTCTCGAAAGAGATCGCAACCACCCGGCCATTGTCGGTTGGTGTCCCTTCAACGAGACGCCCCCGGAAGCGGGAGAAATTCAGAACACGAGTCTGGATATCACCCGGGCCATCGACCCCACTCGGCCCATGATCGATACAAGCGGTTGGCACCGGAGCACCGACAACCCGGACATCTGCGACAGCCACAACTATGACCAGTGTCCCGCCTCTTTCCGCAAGGAATCCACCGGCGGCGACAACGTCATGGTGCCCGAACTTTTACCGGGCGGCAGAGTGCCTTTCTTCGTCAGCGAGTACGGCGGCATCGGCTGGACCGAGGACAAGAACGGTTGGGGCTACGGCAACAACCCCAAGAGCATAGAGGAGTTTTACGAGCGTCTTGAGGGTCTCACCAAGGCTCTTCTGGACGACCCGCTCCAGTTCGGTTTCTGCTATACCCAGCTCACCGACGTGGAGCAGGAGCAAAACGGCGTCTATTATTACGACAGAAGCCTTAAATTCGACATGGCGCGTATCAAGTCGATTTTCGGCGGAAAGTCCGCCTACGAGGAAACCGCGCCTGTTTTACGGGGTTATGACACCGCTTGGACGCCTCTGGTGGAAAGCCACAAACTGCCCATGTTTGCGAAGCCCTGGAAGTACCGCCTCGGTACCGCCCCCGAGGGCTGGCAGAACGCGGATTTCGACGACTCCGCCTTCAGAGAATATTTTTTGCCCGCCGTGGCGCCCGGCCGTTGGTATCCCTACGTCGGCATTATCTGGGATACGGAGGAAATCATTTGCCGCAGAGAGTTTAACGCTCCCGTCGACGGCTACAATAAACTGGCGGCTTTTATCGACTTTAAGGACGAGGTTGAGGTTTACCTGAACGGCGTGAAAGTCTTGGCGGAGAAGGGCGGTACAAGCTATATGGACCGCAGAGACCTGTCGGAGTTCGCCGGCCTCGTACGGAAAGGGCGAAACGTCATCGCCGTAAGGGTGAAAGCCCCGGATGACGCAAAACGCTTCTTTGACATCGGACTCTTTGCCAAACGGTAATATGTAAAAAAATACTCGCCTGTTTTCGGGCGAGTATTTTTTTGTCATTATAATGCCGCCCTTTCGGGCGGCGTGTTCGTTATCATCAATTCGTGCTCAAGATGAGTCGGTTTTCCGCGCTTCTTCGCGGGATTATGTATCCGGCGTCGCTGCTGAAGCCGTTCACAATCAGGAAAGCGCCGGTGAGGGGCATGGGCGCGTCATCGACCTTAACCTTATACTCTTTGCCGCCGTAGGAAACCACGCAGCCGTAGACGGGTTCGGTGACGCTTCCGCCGATGACTACATTCCATTGTGTGATGACGCCCCAAACTCTCACGAGAGCGTTGTTCTTCTGGTCCGCGGCGCCGCCGATGGGCTGAATCTCCTCGCCGCGATGCTGGGATGTCAGTTCTTCAATCTCAACGTACTTGCCTTCGCTGTCGGAGTACACGGTGCCGGTGAAGGTGATTCTCTGGCCTCTCGTGACGGACATTCTGGGCATGACGCACCGCACGGCGCCCAGTCTGTTGGGCTGGGACGCGTAGAAGGTGCCGTTGGAAATGAGGGTGTCGTCGGAGTCGCTGGACACGATAAGGGACGAGGTGAGTTTCACGAAACTGCCATCCGGGGCGTTCTTGATGTCGCATGCCGCTGTGTTGCCGTCGACTATGCCCACATAACTCCGCTGGGTCAGAAGCTGCCGGGCCGCCTCGTCGTCCGGGAGAATCTTCTTCAACTCCTCCAGAGTGAGGTAGTTATAGTTCAGGTCCGGATACTCGGTCCAGTTGTTGTTCTTGAGGTAGGAAATATCGTCCGGCAGGGCGGTGAGATTATTGTTGTTGAGCTTAAGGGACGTCAGATTGGAGAGCATACCGATACTGTCCGGCAGGGACTCCAACTTGTTGTTATCGAGCGACAGTGTCTCCAAGGCGGAGAGGCTGCCGATTGAATCCGGCAGAGTTGTGAGCTCGTTTCCGCTCGCGTACAGATGCTTCAGGTTCTGCAGCACGGCGATACTGGGCTGCAGGGAGGTTATATAATTGTTTGCTATGTTGAGTCTCTCAAGGCTCGACATGTAGGTGACGCATTCCGGCAGGGAAAGGAAACTGTTGTCGCGCAGATTCAACCTTTCCAGCTTTTGCAGATTGGCCATGTTCGCCGGCAGATCCGTGAGGTGGTTGCTCTCCAAGCGGAGCCATACCAATTCGGACAAATTGCCCATCTCCGGCGCGATGGAGTAGAGGTTGTTGAAATACAGATCCAGACCCGTCGTTTTGCCCTCATAGTTGACTTCGAAATCACGCACCGTGGCGCCTTCGGTGACTATTCCGAAAGCCTGAGAGTTTGTGGGTCTTTCGTACTGAGTGGTGAACTGTTCCGCGGCATCCTCATCGGAGAGAGCCTTCTTCAGCTCCTCCAAAGTGAGGTAGTTTCTGTCAAAGTTGGGCTCGCGGTAAACCCAATCGTTGTTTTTGATATTGGCGAAACTGTCGGGGATATACAGCAGTTTGTTGTCGTAGACGTCGAGAGAGGTAAGATTTACCAGGTTTCCGAGGCTGTCCGGCAGACGCACGATTTCG
>JAGDDM010000184.1 GCA_017958015.1 Abditibacteriota bacterium
ACCGACTCGTCGAAAGTGACGCAAACCTTGTTCGCTATGCGGGAGAGCCAAATGTTTGTCTTGCCCGCCACCACGTTCTGTTCGTGGATAACAACGTACTTACGCAGAGTCCGGGCGGCCAACAGCACCGCGGCGGTGGTGTACCCGCCGGTGCCCACAACCGCGTCGGCGCCGAAACCCTTGATGATTTTCCGGGCTCGGAAGAAACCGCAAAAGAGCCTAAACAGGGCCTTCGCCGTCTTGACCGAACAGCACTTGCACATGGGCGAACTGGGTACGGCGGCGAAATCGAGACCCGCTTTCCGGGCTATTTCCCCCTCGGGACCGTGGGAGCTGCCCACGAAGAGAACGCGCTCCTCCGGGTGCTCCTCCATTGCCGCGAGAGCTATGCTCACGGCGGGATATATGTGTCCGCCGGTACCGCCGCCGGTTGTTATCAATTTCATGTCTTTCCTACTCGCGCAAATCTATGTATTTCGACGCGTGAAGCATCATGGCCGCCATAAACATGGAAGCCAAAAGGGAGGATCCGCCGCTGCTTACGAAGGGCAGGGGAACTCCCGTGGCGGGAATCAGCGTGGTCACACCGCCCAGGTTGACAAACATCTGAACCGCGAAGAAAGCGGAACAGCCCGTGAGAATGAGCATAGAGAACCTGTTCCGCGCCTTCCTCGCCACCTTGAAGCCCCTGAATATAAGGATGGCGTACATAAGCAGCAGGAAGCAGGAGCCTATAAAACCGGACTCCTCGGCGATTGTGGTGTATATATAGTCGGTGTGACACTCCGACAGACTCCGCTTGATGTCGCCCTTCAGGGGACCCACACCGGCGATGTGACCCCGGCTCATGGCCATAAGGGCGTTCCGGGACTGGAAACCGGAGGTGAGAGCGATATCCTCATCAAAGGGATCTCTGCAGGCTTTGACTCTTCCCTTGATATAATCCGGCAGGCGCATGGTGTCCGGATCGGCTTTGTAAATATACACTCCGCCCGCAACCATGGCGGCCAGCAGAATAACGAAAGCCCATATCCTTATCCGGGCGCCGGCCATGAAGAACATGAACACGGAGGGGACGAGAATCACGATGGAGGTGCCCACATCCTTCTGAAGCACGGTGAGAACCACGAACAGGAAACAAAGGAATCCCGCCAAAAGCGCGCTGGGCACATTGTATCCGAAAACCCGTCTCGTGTTGTCGGGCAAAAGCCAGCCCGGGTCGGAGAATATGTAGGCCAAGGCGTATATGAGAACGGGCTTGGCGAACTCCGAAGGCTGGAGGGAGAAGGAACCCAGGGGAATCCAGGACTTGGCGCCGTTGGTTACCTTTCCGATAATAAGTACGGCTATCAGCATAAGTACGATAACAACGTACCAAAAAACCACCGGTACCGACCAATACACGAAACGCCGGGGAAGGCTGACGATAAACGCCATGAACATACCGCCGAAGCAGGCAACCAGCGCCTGGGTGTAGGCGTTGTTGTAAAGTCCGATTCTCTGGGAATAGTTCCAGCCCAGAATCATAATACACAAAAGACAAAACTGTATGGCCGCTTTGGCGCCGGCGCCCATCCAACGCAACCGAGCCACCAAGGCCCCGAGGATTATGGGCGCGACGGTGGCGGCGAGCTTAATCAGCCAAGGCGTGGCTTCGGGGACGATGTTCTCTCGTCTCATGAACGCCAGCCGCTGAACCAGTCCGGAATCGGCCACGAACCAGATTCCGGTTATCGTTAAAACTATCACGGCGAAAAGAATCCAACCGTCGCAATTTCTGTTTTTCATAATCGTCCTCCGGCCAAATCTTTAACCGCCTTACGGAAGGTATCTCCTCTGTCCTCAAAGGAGGAAAACATATCGAAACTGGCGCAGGCGGGGGTGAGAATGACCACGTCGCCCTCTTCGGCGATTTTGGAGGCGGTCTTAACCGCTTCCGGCAGGGTTTCCGCGTGGGCTATGTCGGAACAGCCCGCCGCCTGCACGGCCTTCTCGATGATACCGGCGTCGGCGCCTATCAAAACAACGTATTTCGCCTTCTTGGCGAAGGTCTCGCCCAGGGGCATGAAGTCGGAACCCTTGTCCTTGCCGCCGGCGATGATAATCTGGGGTTTCTTTATGGCGAGAGTGCTCCGCACCGCCGCGTCCACGTTGGTGCACATGGAGTTGTTGATGTACTCCACACCGTTGATGGTGGCGATGGGCTCCATTCTGTGACGCACGGGCTTGAAGGACACGATTGCCTTTTTCACAGCCTCGTCGCTTATGCCGAAAGCCACCGCCGCCGCGGAAGCCGCCAAAACGTTCTCCACGTTGTGGTCGCCGGGCAGGGGAATCTCGTTCACGGCGCATATAATATGCTTTCTGCCGTCGAGGCGCACGCAGACGTAGCCGCCCTCGATGTAGGCGCCCTCCTCAAGCTCCTTTTCGCGGGAGAAAACCAGAACCTGACAGGCGGGTTTATGGGTTATCGAAGCGGTGTACTCATTGTCGCCGTTCAGCACCGCGAAGTCGAAATCCCGCTGATTCTCGAATATTCTGCTCTTCAGCGCGCCGTACTCCTCCATTCCGGAGTGGCGGTTCATATGGTCGCAGGTGAGGTTGAGGAAAAGGGAAATCCTTGGTCTGAAAGTTTTCGCGGTCTCCAACTGGAAGGAGCTTATCTCCGCCGCGATGACGTCCTTGGGGCCCGCCTTGTAGGCGGCGGTTATGAGGGGCATCTTTATATCCCCGGCGCAGACGTTGCCCGCCACGTAGGTTTTTTTGCCCCCGGCCTTTGTCATGGCCCCCAGGAGTATGGTTGTGGTGGTCTTTCCGTTGGTGCCGGTTACGGCCAGAATGGGAGCCTTGGATATGCGGTAAGCCAGCTCTATTTCCGCCATAATCTCTATGCCCGCTTCCCTCGCTCTCTCGAACACCGGAAGGCTCACGGGAACGCCGGGAGAGGTGACAACGAAATCGACGCCGGTAAGGTCGCAATCGTTCGCCGGAGCGATGATTTCCGCGCCGAGAGTCCGGAGGTTTTCGACTTCCGGGGAAAGTTCGGAGGCGTCTTTACCGTCCAGAGCAATGACGGAAGCGCCGGAGCGCAGAAGCACTTCGGCGGCGGCGATACCGCTCTGTCCCAGTCCGACGACAACAGCTTTTTTGTTCCCGAGTTCCATATATACCTCCGGTTATATCCTACCGGTTAAAACAAGTCCCAGCGCGACGCAGGCGCAGACGATTCCCAAAATCCAAAATCTCACCGATATGGCGGTCTCGGATATGCCCGAGAGTTGGAAGTGGTGGTGCACCGGGCTTTTTTTGAAAACCCGCCTGCCGGTGCCCGTGCGTATGCGGGTGTATTTGAATACCGCCCACTGGACGGTGGTTGAAAGTCCTTCGAGAATGAACATCATTCCCGCGATTACGATAAAAACTTCTCTGTGGGCGACCACTCCGTACGCCGGCAGGAAAACCCCGATGGCCAGAGAGCCCACATCACCCATGAAAACCTTGGCGGGGTAGGCGTTGTACCACAGGAAAGCGGCGATGCCTCCCGCCAGCGCCGCGGCGAAGAAGAAAATGGGCGCGTTCATGAACATATCGAAGCTCAAAAGCTCCGCGATTACGATGGCCGTAAGGGATATTATTCCCAATCCTCCGGCCAGACCGTCCAGACCGTCGGTGAGGTTCACGAAGTTGGCCATACCCGCGATAAAGAGCACGCAGAAAATGTGATACCAAATCCCGGCGAGGATAACCTTGCCGCAAATCACAATCTGGGGTCCGCCGAACATAGAGTAGTTCCACCAAACGAACAGGGCCGCGAAGAGCATCTGCAGCGCCGCTTTGGGCTTGCTGGATATACCCCGCATTTTGCCTACGGGGCGGATTGTGAGCAAATCGTCAACGAAACCCAGCAGAGCGTAGGCGGCGGTGAGTACAAGAACTCCCCAAAGCTGAGTCCAAGCGGGCGCGGAATCGCCCCGGAGGAAAAGGAGAGCAACGGAGCCCACGGCGGCGGCTAGGAGGAAGATGAGTCCTCCCATTGCCGGTGTGGAGGCCTTCGCCATATGCTCCGGCACGTCCTCGGATATCTTCTGATCCATCTTCCTGCTTTTCAGGAAGGCGATAATCTTGGGACCGGCGAACACACCCACCGCGAAAGCCATGAGAAAAGCGGTCATAAGTCCGTAGACGATACGGGTGTCTATCATTTCAGAGCCTCCGGAATCTTCTCGGTGGCTATGGCGTGGGAGCCCTTTGCCAAAACCGCGTCGCCGGGGCGGACGATTTTCTTCACGAACTCCGCCGCCTCATCGCTTGTACCGAAGCGGTAAATCTCCGCCTTTCCGCCGGCCGCCCCCTCCGCGATATACTTCGCCGATGTGCCGATGCATATCAAAATGTCGATGCCTGTGTCTTTTGCGGCCTCACCCACGATTTTGTGGAGCGCGTCGGACTTTTCGCCCAGCTCAAGCATGTCGCCCAGAGCCGCTATACGGCGCTCTGCCTTGAATGAGGCGAGGGTCTTAAGCGCGGCTATCACGGAGGGAGGAGCGGCGTTGTAGGTGTCGTCGATAACGGTGACACCCTTTGCCTCAAAAACTTCCATTCTTCCGCCGATGGGTCGGTAGCCCTCAAGGCCCGCTTTTATCTCCTCGGCGGTCATACCGGCGGCAAGTCCCGCGGCGGCGGCGGCCAGAGAGTTAATCACGTTGTGGGCGCCCACGGCGGCGATTGTGTACTCAATCACCTGTCCCTTAAGGCTCGCCTTAACCTTACAACCGGTTTCGTCGGCGGTGTATTCGAGGGACTTCACGTCCGCCGCGGGATCCGTGCCGAAAGATATGACATCGCACTTTGCCCGGGAGCGGAAATAATCGAAAAATTCGTTGTCTTTGTTGAGAACAGCGGTGCCGGTTTCCGGCAGGTAATCCAAAAGCTCGCCTTTATACTTCGCGGTATTCTCGAGGCTGCCGGTGAGCTCCAAATGGGGCACATCGACGTTGGTGATAATCCCTATCTCCGGCTTCACGATGTCCGCCAGGTAGGATATCTGTCCCTCGCCCCGCATGCCCATCTCGAAAACCGCGTTCACGTAGGTATCGTCAAGTTTGTAAGCGGTGAGGGGCAGACCTATCTCGTTGTTG
>JAGDDM010000185.1 GCA_017958015.1 Abditibacteriota bacterium
CATAACCAGAACCTGTCCGTCGCAGTGGGGACCGGCGCCGATGCCCACGGTGGGAATCGTAAGCTCTTTCGTAATCTCTTCCGCCAGCTCCGCCGGCACCATCTCCAGCACCACGGCGAAACAGCCGGCTTCCTGAAGCTTTATCGCTTCGGACATAATTCTTTTGGCGGAGGCTTCGTCTTTGCCCTGGGTCTTGAAACCGCCGAAGACGTTGACGCTCTGGGGAGTGAGACCCACGTGGCCCACCACAGGGATGCCCATTTCCGTAAGTCTCGAAATAACGGTAAGGTCGTGTTCCGAAGCGCCTTCCAGCTTCACCGCCGCGGCGCCCCCTTCGGTAATGAGCCGACCCGCGTTTTTGAGGGCTTCCTCAAGGGAGACCTGATAGCTCATAAAGGGCATATCCGCCAGCACGAGAGCTCTTTGGACGGCGTTCGAGACGGAACGGGTGTGGCGCACCATATTGTCCATGGTGACGCCCAGGGTGTTGCCGTCGCCGAAAACGACGTTCCCCAGACTGTCGCCCACGAGAATACCGTCGACGCCGGCCTCGTCAGCCAACTTGGCGAAGCAGTAATCGTAAGATGTTATCATGGCGATTTTCTCGCCGCGCCCTTTCATCTTCACAAGTTCGGGAGCCGTTACTTTTTTTCCCATAACTACCTGCCTTTCGATACCGGCGACGTCATCGACGCCAGGTACCAACCCAAGATGATTCCGTAAAACGCTATGTTGCCGCCGAAGAGGAGCATCTGCACGGCGCCCCTATCGACCCAACTGTGCATGAACGCGGCGAAAGCCGTGATGCACGCCGTGGCTATAAGCACGTTTTTGATTGACTCCGACACGGTGCCCTGCAATATGGATATCACCAAATACACGCCCGCCGCCGCGGGGAAGCACACTGCGGAGCCCATGAAAAGTATAATATTCGCCGGAATCTGGAAAAGGGCTCCGGAGGATATGTCCGCGTGCCAAATTTCCGTGTCCGGGTTCTCCACCTTGTCGTTCAGGTAGAGCAAAAATCCGATGATGGCGGCGGCGAAGAACACCCACATAACGATATTGGAGGTAAATGTGTCCACCGGCACCTGATTCTTTATCCTCTCGATAAGGAAAGCCAGGTCGTTATCATCCGCCTTGGGATAGAACTTGATAAGAGTCAGAATGCCCAGAGCCAAAGTGCCGAATATGCCGGTGAGTGTGGCCTTCTTGCCCGGATCGGAGATGAACTCGCCCCGGGTGTCGCCGGAGATGGAGTCAACGGTGCGGGACATGATGTCCGCCAGTTTCCGCTCCGTGCGGGCGTCTCTGGGGTCGATGTCGAGGGCGCTGTCGTAGGCTCCGCTGGCGGAGTTCAAATCACCCATGGCGGCGTATGTGTCGCCCATGAGCACAAAGGCCTCGGCGTAGTCGTTGTTCATCTGCAAAGCGATTCGGCAGTTGCTGAGAGCCTGGGCGTATTCCTTCTTCCCCAGGTGCTTTTTGGCCCGGGCCAGATATTCTTTCTCCGCCTTTGTGGGCTCCCGGCGGTTTTTCGACGCGGCGTGGGTCCGGCGGGTTGTCTCCGCCGTTGTCCGCTTCCGCTGCTGCCGCCGCTGCTGTGTCTGCCTCGACGCCGGATTGTAGGAAGAATCCGCGTAGGAATAGGTGGCGTGGGGACCGGAATAGGGATTCTCCCGCTCCTTCTCCTGCCGCAGCTCGAAGTCGTAAGCGCCCCGGGCCGTGGGATCCACCAAGATATGATAGGCCTCGGTTATCTTCACGAAAATCTTGTGGGCCTTTTCCTTGTCCTTCGCCACGTCCGGGTGGTACACCCGCACCAGCTTTCTGTATCTGCTTTTTATCTCCGCGGTGGTGGCGTCCTTGGACACCCCGAGAGTTTTGTAATGATCCGGTAATTTTGACATTTTATCTGTTGGGATTTTCGCCTGTTACTTTTTTTAATTCTTTCGATAACGCTTCGGAATATCGATAGGCGGATTCGGTGGTGAGGTGGGACCCGTCCACGGTTTCGTATTCTCCGGGAACATCCACCCATATTCCGCCCGCTTTTTCGAATCTGTCTTTAAGCCCGTCCTCGGCAATCTTTTTCATGGCGGCGGCGGTTGACTCTTTATCATCGGGCACCCGCAGCCCCACAACCTTTATTCCGCTCTCGCTCCATTTTTCCGTATGCTTCAGAAATCTTTCGTAATCGTCACCGTTCAGACGCGCGCGCAGGCACCGGCAATATTTGAATACGTATCTGTCTCTTATCGCCGGCGTATAATTATCGCGCAGCACGAAAAAATCGGAGTCCTCGATATACGCCGCGTGAGCTTCGTGATATCGCGAAAAGTTTTTTCCGCAAAACTTCACAAAGCGTCGTTTACGCGGTGACATTTTCACTATTTCGGGAAAATCGGGATTCATATCCGTCAATCCGCCGCGAAAAGCGAAGGGGTCGATATTGAATATCAGCATCTTTACGGCGGAATCTTCCGCGAGACATTCTTCCGCCTTTCGATAATAAGACTCATAGCCGTAACGAAGTCCGGTGAAAGCGAAATCGGTTACTTCGCAATCGAGAATATCGCTCATCACTTTGGCGTTTATCCCGTAAAAGGAATGACTGTTACCGGTAATGACGATATCCGCCAGCCCCGCTTTCTCGAATTGTATAATGCGGGTATACATTTCGTCCGGCGGAATAAAAGCGTTGTGAACGGGAACCGCCGCCGCCATGAAAACCGCCGTAAGCGCAAGGCAAAGAGCTATTCGTTTATCCGCGTTCATAAGGCAATTTTACCGTTTTATCTGTCGGGATTTTCGTCTGTTACTTTCTTTAATTCTTTCGCCAAAGCTTCCGAATAACGGAAAGCGGATTCGCCGGTAAGATGAGACCCGTCCACGGTTTCGTATTCTCCGGGAACATCCACCCATATTCCGCCGGCATCCTCGAATTGTTCTATCAGTTTGTTTTGAGTCATGTATTTCATGGCGCAATCGGTCGCCGCTTTATCCATAGGCACTCGTATTCCC